>JBAYVX010000001.1:0-42300 GCA_041674365.1 Kiritimatiellales bacterium
CGTTTCACACTTGTACCCCGAAGACTACCTGAAAACGATACACGGCACGGTGCGCATTGAATCTATATGGCTATCGGGGCGCACTGACGTGTACAATCTCGAAGTGGACGATACGCACGACTATGCGATTGAAAACGGAGTTATTGTCCACAACTGCCGCTACGTCCTGATGGAAAACCCCATATCTCCCCCGCTCCCAAAAGACAAACCGACCATCCCCGCATTCGATCCGCTTGATATGTACAAACGTTAGGAGGCCCCACAGATGGAAATGCAACCACGTACGCCCGACGCGCCCGGAGCAATGCTTCGCGCGCCCACACAGCAGGAAGCGCCGGGGCGTGTGGGGCCGATAGGCGTTGAAGAAATCTCTATGGCCATGCAGGATTTTGAGTTATACAAAAAGGGCAAGGCTGATTTGGACGCGCGTGTAAAGGCGAATGAGGAATGGTACAAGCTGCGCCATTGGGATATTGTGCGCAAGGCTGAGCCAAACGCAGGCGACCCCGAGCCGGCCAGCGCGTGGCTGTTGAACTCCATCGCCAACAAGCACGCCGACGCCATGGACAACTACCCCGAGCCGTCCGTGCTGCCGCGTGAGGAAGATGATGTACCGGACGCAAAGATATTGTCCGGTATTTTGCCTGTCGTGCTCGAACAGAACGGGTACGAACAGGTGTACTCTGACATGTGGTGGTACAAGCTCAAAACCGGCACGGGAGTACAGGGTGTGTTTTGGGATTCCAGCGCAAACAATGGGCTGGGCGACGTGGCTGTAAAGCACATCGACCTGCTCAACATCTTTTGGGAGCCGGGCGTAAAGGACATTCAAAAATCGCGGAACATCTTCACCATTGAAGCCGTTGACCGCGACATACTGGAAAAGCGGTATTCCTTCCTAGCCGGGAAACTGTCGGGCACGGCCATCGACATACCGCAGTACACCTCCAATTCACAGCTTGACACCACGAAAAAGGTTGTCGTGGTGGATTGGTATTACAAGGTTGCGGACGGAACGCGGCAAATACTGCACTACTGCAAGTTTGTAGGCCGGGAGCTGATCTACGCCAGCGAGAACGACGAACAGTATCGGCAAAGCGGCTATTACATCCATGGCGAATATCCGTTCGTGTTCGATACGCTGTTCCAAACCGAGGGCGACCCTGCCGGGTTTGGGTACATCGACGTGTGCAAGGACGCGCAGATGTACATTGACAAGATGGGGCAAGCGATCTTGAAGAACGCGCTGTTCAATGCGAAGCCCCGTTATTTCGTCAAAGCAGACGGCGGAGTAAACGAGAGTGAATTTGCCGACCCGACCAAAGACTTTGTGCATACATCCGGCGCGCGACTGGGCGAGGAAGATATTCGCCCCATCGTTACATCCACGCTTAACCCGTTGTACGTTCAAATCATGAACGCCAAGATTGACGAACTGAAGGAAACCAGCGGCAACCGAGACGTGAACTCAGGCGGCTCCCAAAATGGCGTGACAGCCGCTTCTGCGATTGCCGCCATGCAAGAAGCAGGCTCCAAACTATCCCGTGACATGATTAAGTCCAGCTATCGGGCGTACACCAAGGTAAACTATTACGTACTAGAGAATATCAGGCAGTTCTACACAGAGCCACGCAGTTTCCGCATTGTCGGCGAACGTGGCGCGATGAAGTACGTCCAGTTCAACAGCCGCCGTATGCAGCAGCGGCCACAGGGCGACATGGGCATGGATATGGGCTACCGGATGCCGATCTTCGACATAAAAGTTAGGGCGCACCGCGAAAACCCATTCAGCCGCATTGCGCAAAACGAACTGGCGCTGTCCTTCTTCGGGCGCGGATTCTTTAACCCGCAGCTGTCCGACCAGGCGCTCGCCTGCATCGAAATGATGGACTTCGAGGGCAAAGACCAGACCACTCAGCGGATCGCGGAGAACGGCACTTTGTATCAGCAGCTTCAACAGATGATGGGGCAAATGCTAAAGCTGGGGCAAATCGTGGAAGCGGATCACCCGGAATACGCCGGGTTTACCCAAAGCATGGCACAGCAGCTAGGCGCATCCGCACAGCAGCCCATGATAAGCACAGGTGGCGACGTGCCGACCAGCACAAACACATTGGGTGACGTGCGCCAGACCAGCAAGAACAACACCACGACCAAGGCGAAGGACAGCGCGCAGGCAGTAGCCGCGCCTGCGAAGTAGGAGGCAGCATATGGCGACGTACAGCACGCTCAAATACGGCTCTACCGGCGATGAAGTCAAGACTTTGCAGCAGTTGCTTGCTGAAAAAGCGGGCTATGGCGGCAATGTCAACGGCACGTTTGGAACAGGCACGCAAGCGGCTTTGAAGAAGTATCAGCAGGAAAACGGCTTAACCGCGTCTGGAATTGCCGATACTGATACGTGGTCAAAGATTACCGCTGTTGATCCGGTATACGCCACCACGCCGCGTGGTACGCAGTACGACACGGCCACCACCACGCCCACCAAGGCCGACTTAGGGGCACTTGAGGGCAGCGCACCTGCGGCGTACAACAGCCCATACACGCAACAGCTTGACGAGTTGTATAATCAGGTTATGTCGCGGCAGGATTTCAGCTACGACTACGCCGCCGACCCGATCTATCAGCAAATGTCACAGCGATACCAGCAGCAGGGGAAAAGCGCCATGCAAGACACGATGGCGAACGCGGCCACGCTGACGGGCGGCTATGGCAATTCCTACGGCGTAGCAGCCGGGCAACAGGCGTACAACGAATATTTGCAGGGCGCGAATGACAATATTGCAGATTTGTACTCGAACGCACGGAGCCAGTACAACCAGCAAGGCAGCGACATGCTGAACCAGCTATCCGCGCTTCAAGGCCGCGAGAGCACCGCCTACAATCAGTATCAAGGCGGCGTAGACGATTACTATACCCAACTGGCCTATTACCAGCAGAAAGCCGCGCAGGAGCAGGATCAGTCCAATTGGCAAGCGGAGTATGACCTTGCGAATCCCGCCAAAAGCGGAAGTGGCAGTTCCGGTTCTTCGAGCAGGTATTCCAGCAGCAGTTCTGGCGGCGGCACTACGCCGAAGCCGAATCCTACTCCTGACACCACTCCACCGCCGAGTGGACAGGCCAGTCTTTCTGCGGCCACCGCTGCGATACGCACCATAACCGCCACCGAAGGGCAGACCGCCGCATACCGCGCAATTAAAGATATGCTAGAGAACGATGAGATTTCAGAAGCTACGGCTAAAGCTTTGCGGAACAACGGCAGCATCTTCAAGCAGGGGGTGACGGCCTAATGACCACAGACGAACTACTTGCCCGGCGAAAGCAGCGCCAACAGGCCAGCATACCCGCCGTAAACAGCGGTGGCGGCGGCAGCACCTCTCGCGCCATAAAAGAATCCGATTCGGATTCAGACCAAGCCCAATCGCTGCTGGAACGCCGTAAGGCGCGCCAGCAGTCTACTGCATCCGGGTCTATTGACTACGCGCAAAGCTGGTTGGACATGGCACGCGGCACGACGGAAAAGGCTGGGAGCACCTACGGCGGATATAGGACGCAATTCGACGAAATCAATGATCTAATCCGCAAAGCGCCCGATGTGCTTTCCGATCTGACGAAGACGAAGCGCTCGTTGAGCAGCGATGACTATGCAAAGGCGCAATCCACGCTGTATGGCGCCTACTCCGGCTTGAAGTCTATCCGCGACCAGTACAGCCAATACCCCACCCAAGAGGACTACGCCAACGCGCTTGACCAGCAGGCGAACGCGGCCAAGGCGGGCATCAACACCACGCAAAGCCAGATTGCGCAAGTTGACGAAGCCATGCGCAACGAACAACTCAACCCCGTTAGGTATCCTTCTTTGTTCACCGTCAAGGCCACCACGTTCAACCGCGATGCGTACCGCAACATTTTGGAAAACCCGGAACTGGACGATGCAGCCCGCAAGCGGATAGAGAACTATAATTCGCTTTCTGGGTATGCCGGGTACGAAAGCAAGACCGGCGAACCGGAAACCATTGTGCCGCAGAAAAACGCGGAGTTGGATGGCACGATTATGTGGGTGCTGGGATTGAACGGCCAGCGCGATTACTATGAAGATGATATTCGGTTTGGATTGCGCGACATTATGACTAAGCGCGAAGTCAGCGATTTCAATGCCGTGTACAATACACAGGGGCGCGATGCCGCAATTCAGTATATTTCCGACATCATGCCCGACCTTATGGAAACATACAACCGAACCGGCACGGTCGCGCAAAAGAACAAACCGGACTATCAGGCGCAGAAGGACACGGCGACCACACAGCAGAAGCAATACGAATCCGACGAGAAGAACGCGCGCATGGCGAAGTACCAAGAGCGCCCGTACTGGCCGGGCTTTACCGAATCCTCACAGCCACTACCGGGCGAAGAAAACGAACTGCTGGCACAGGTGATGATCTCCACGTCGCGCATACTGGACGCGTCGCGCTTGTCCGAGGGCTTTGTTGACCGCGACGTGTTGGCACTCATGTCCGATGCCGAAAAGGGCACGTACTACAATATCAAGCACAATGATGGCAAGGACGCAGCAATTCAATACCTAGACGACATGGCAAGCACGCTGGGTGAACGGTACACTAAGGCGCGCATGGCTGAATCAGCTGAATATGCTGCGACAAACCCTGTGGCCGCAAGCGCGAAGTCTGTGCTGCAGAACATTGCGGGATCCGTCACGGGCGGCTTGACCATCGCCAATTCCCTGTTGACCGGCGAACTTCCGAGCGCCTACTCCCCCGGCTTCTCTCAACAACTCCAAGCGCAGGCGGCACGCGGTGCGGTGTCTGCCGACATGCCCGTATGGGGGCAAAAGGCATACGACATTGGCATGTCCGTGGCTGACAGCGCGGCGGCTGGCGTGTTTGGCCCCGGCATGGGTGCGGCCATCATGGGCACCAGGGCGGCGGCAAGCACTATGCAGGACAGCGCAGAACGTGGGCTTACCTACGATCAGGCAGTCAAGCTGACCATCGTAAACGGTCTTGCCGAGATCTTGACAGAGCGCGTCGAGTTTGGGCGCGTGTTTGGCATGATGGGCGCAGGATTGGGCGCAAAGCAAGCGGCGCTTCGGGTGCTGAAAAACGCATTCTCTGAGTTTGGCGAAGAATCACTGACAGAGTTCATCGACATCATGGCCGACAAGTTGGTAGCTGAGGACAAATCCATCTGGGAAACCAAGCTGTCCGCGTATCAGGCCGAAGGTATGGACGCAGAAACGGCACAAAACCGCGTGATGGGCGATTTCATAGCGCAGATTGGCGAGGCGGGCGTTGCTGGATTTGTGTCCGGTGGGTTCTTGTCTGGCATAACCGCTTCTATCGACGCATATTCTGAAACTGCGAACACTGGCGCAGACATTCGTGAAAACTCTAGCGTTGATGCCCTGATCGCAGAAGGGCTTTCTGTTGACCCGAACAGCAGGGCTTACAAATCAGCGCAACGGCTTCAATCCAATCAATCTGCTGGCCAAGAGGTTTCAGACCGCGCCATTGGAAAGCAATTTAACGCTAATACAAAGGCAATTAAAACTACTAACGCAAGCGCTATTAAGACGCGGCTTGAAGGGCAGACGAACGCCAAGGCCATTGCCGACGCGCTGATCCGCGCAACGGAAGGAAAGGCGCTGGGCAACTCCTATGCGCAACTCATCGCAGAGAACGACGCTGCGCGCGCGTTGCTTGCGGAGATGTCCAACACCGAAGTCGCGGAATCTGTAACCGCGAAAGAAGTACAAGCGATTGCGAAAGGCGCGGCAGGCGGTCAGATTGCTCCCGTGGCCGTTACACGGGCGCAAGGAGCCGCCACGCCCGCGCAGCAGGCACAAACAGCAGCCCAACCCGCACAGGCCGTTAAAACGCCTTTCACAGGCTTTAGCGGCGGTGCGAAAACCATCAGTGCCATTCAAGACGGGCAGCCGGTGACGATTACCGGGGTTTCGTCTACCAACGGCGATACGGTGTTCGTCACGCTGGACAACGGATACACAGCCGACGTATCTGATCTGTCCTTTGCCGACGAGAATACCGCCGCGCTGTACAGCTTCGCCGCAGAGTATGAAGGACAGGCGGCAGCCACGTTCGTCTATGGATTCAGCGGCAGCACTCCCCTATCGGATTATGCCGCTGGATTTCAATACATGTACAAGATGGGCAAAGTCAAAATGCCGTTCGCCCAAGCGTACAAGCAGATGCCGGGCAGTATGACCGAAGCGGAAGCGATGGCAGCACACGCGGCGGGCACAAACGCCGCAGAAAACGCGATGCCCACGCAAGCGGAGCCCGTTGAGGACGTGGCACAGGAAGACGCGCCGAAGTCACAGGCGCCGAAGCCAGAGACGGAAGCAAAAGCTGAGGACAAGCCCGCCGAGAAGAAGTACAAACCCGGTCTTGTGCGCTCGTTCAACTTCAAAACCGCCAACCTGTCGGAAACGAGCAAGATTCAGTTGCGCGTGATCGACGCTTTGGCGAAGCGCGCCGGGATTGCGGTGGTGGTAAGCGATAAGCTGGCCGCCGGCAAGAACGGATACTACAACCACGTCACAAACGAACTGGTCATATCGCTTAATGCGATCGATGGCGGCTATCTGTACGTCGCCGTGCATGAGCTGACCCATTACATTCAGAATAACAACGCGGTCGAGTACGACGTGCTGCGTGAATTTGTGCTGCAAAAGCTGGCCGAGCAACAGGGTTACGATCTGGAAGCGCGGATTAAAGAACTGCAAGCCATATACAAGGCGCAGGTCGATCAGGACTTGACGCGCGACGAGGCTATTGACGAGATCGTGGCCGATGGGTGCGCTTCGATCCTGACCGACGAAACAACCGTCATGGAACTGGTCAAGAAAAACCGCACGCTGGCGCAGAAGATCGCGGATTTCTTCAAAGATTTCTACGAAGAACTGCGTGATATTGTCATGCGCATCAGCGAACGCGGGCACCCGGAAAGCGCCGCGCTTGCGCAGGACGTGGCCGCCGTGCGCGAAATCTATGTCACATGGATGGTTGCGCTTGACAACGCTGTGTTTGATCCGAACGTGAGCGCGGGCGTTGCGGTTGCGCAGGATACCGAAGTTGATGCTGCTGACGATGCGCAGTATTCCGTTGAGCGCGACGCCGAATACATGTCCGCAGTTGAATCTGGCGATATGGACGCGGCGCAGCGGATGGTGGACGAGGCGGCGAAAGCGGCGGGGTACACCGTTAAGGCGTATCATGGGACGCAAAGCGGTGGGTTCACTGTTTTTGATAAAAACCTCGTAACGTGGCAGACTGCATTCTACTTCTCAGACGACAGAAGAGTTTCCGAAACATATGCAGACAGCACCGACAATATAGACCTCAAGGAAGGCGGCAACTTTCAAAGCGGCGTGTATGATGTATACCTTAGCCCGAAAAACATACGCGTTATCGAAGCGGCTAATACAAGTTGGAATCTAGTCGTAGAAAAGACTGGCGAGGCGAAAACGTATTCCGAGTTGACCGAAGAAGATATTGAAAAGTTTGAGGATAAATATTCTCAGGATTGGGACTTGGAAAACTTCGTAGACGAAGATGGAGATGAGCTGCCCGTCTTCGATGTAGATAATTTCATTCTCAATCCTCCCGGCAAAACAAACGATTACATTGATAGCACAAGGCTCGACGGATATGACGGTCTTGTATTCCGTGGAATACGCGACAGCGCAACCCCAGATTTTGTTCCGATCTCGGACGTGTACGCGATGTTTAACCCGGAGAGAATCAAATCCTCCGACCCAGTAACCTACGACGATTCCGGCAACGTGATTCCGCTTTCTCAGCGGTTCAACGCATCGAGCAACGACATCCGATACATGCTCCAAGGCAACACCCCGCTATCCAACCCCGACCTCATCGCGGAGAACGAAACCTTGCGCCAATCCGTTGATCTGCTGCAAAAACAGTTTGAATTGACCAACGGCCCCGTCATGACAAAAGAGCAGTTGACCGGCATGGCGCGTGGCATCGTGAAAGAATACAAGTCCAAATTCGACCCGGACACGCTGGCCGCCAACCTTGCCGCCATATCGCAGTTTGTGCGAAGCGGTGACAATACCGTGAACTGGACGGACGTTTCCGAAGCCACCACGGAGATTGCGCGCGGCGTGTTGGAACAAAGCGCGGATGTGGACGAGCAGAACGAAGAAACCACCAAGGCGCTCAAAACCAAGCTGCGCGAAACCAAGATCAAACTGAACGACGAGCAAAAGGCGCAAATCAAATATTACACCGGCATGGACTATGAACCGTTCCGGCGTAAGTATTTTGGGCGCATTCGCTTTACCGAGGAAGGAACGCCGCTTGATAATCTTTGGGGCGAACTGCAAGGCGAGTGGCCGCACCTGTTTGGAGACGTTACCGCAACCGATGAAGGGCACGTGCTGGTAAATGTGCTGGATTCCCTGCAGCCGATCTACCAGAACCCATACGGCATGGACATGGACAACGCGGCCGCACATCTGGCGCTGCGGATGTTTGACGAATACTTGTCTTTGCCGGCCGCCACCTTTGCCGATGAAATGGATTTGAAGCGCAAAGCCGAGGTTGCCGCGCTGCGCCAGCAATTCAAGGATCGCATGAAGAAGCTGCGCGCGGACAGCAAATCGAAGTACGACGAGCGTCTAAAAGCGCTCAAAGCAGAGGAAGCCGCCAAGCGCAAGGTGCTTTCCGATCAGTTTAAGGAAGCCACAAGCGCCGAATTAAAGGCTAAGCTACGCGACCAATACCGCAAGCTGACCGACAAGCGCAATGCTGACGTTGCGGCGAAGATGGCGTACTACCAGGCGAAGCAAAAGACCGACGCGACGAAGCGCAAGGAATCGGCAGTCGCCCGGAAGTATCGGACGCGGATTGAAGCTACGGCGCGGGAAATGTACGATTACATGACGCGGCCAAGCGATAAAAAGCACGTGCCGCTGTTCATGCGCGACAGCGTTATGACCGTGCTTGAATTGTTGGATTTTGGGCGCACGTTCAAATCTGGCAAACGAAGCGGACAGATTACCAACAAGGGCGTAGACTGGCGCGCCGCTGTTGATGCGCTTAAAAACGAGATCGATAACTACAACAAGGTCAAGGCAGGTCTGTCCAAAGAAAACGCGGACGCATACGCCAACGAATATCTGCTGATCGATCCAGATATGGTGGACACGATCAAGCAGTACGTGGATTCGCTTACCAAAACCGGAACTGTGAATGTTGCCGACATGAACGCCGAACAACTCAAAGCGTTTTACAAGATCATCGGCGGGCTGTGGCACTCGATTAAAAACATAAACCGAACATGGTCTAATGCGCGGTACGAACGCCAATCAGACTTTGGCGACGCGCTGAATAGCGATCTCAAGGCGCTCCGCGACAAGCGTATCAACGGCAAAAACCCGCTTGCCAAACTCGATGGGCTACTGAATTACGACATGCTGGATTCGTACAGCTTTGGCGACCGCATGGGCGCAACAGGTCGGGCGCTGATTGACGAGTTGGACAAAGGCAACCTCAAAAAGATTTCCCGCATGAGAGAAGCTGCCGATTTCACGCAAGGCATGTTTAAGCAGAACGGCATAACCGGCAAAGATGTTCGGAATTGGGCGAAAACTACCCGACAAGTCACGCTTGAAAGCGGCAAGACCGTTACCATGTCGATTTCAAACATGATGGAGGCACACGCGCTTTACCGCAGGCACACGGACGGATACCATTTGCCGCGTGGCGGTATGCGGATTGAAGCGATTGACAAGGGCATTGTCAAAGGCGTTGTCAATCAGGTACAGACGTTCCCGGCCACGCCGACCGATCTTGACAACATATCCAGTCTCTTGACCGGCCGGCAGCGCGCCGTTATGGATGCAATGCAGGATTATTTGAGCACTACAGTTGCGCAATGGGGTAACGAAACCTCGATGCTGCTGTATGGTTATGAGAAGTACACCGAGGATCATTATTGGCCGTATCGTTCTGATCCAAACTACATGCGATCCCAGCAGCCCAAGAAAACCGGGCTTATAAACGGCATCCTCAATGCCGGGTTTACAAACCCGCTCGTGCAAGGCGCAAGTAATCCAATCTATGTTGGCGATGCGTTTCAGACGTTTGTTAATCACATCATCGAAATGGCATCCTATAATGGTCTGGCCGCGCCGATGGAAGATGCTTTGCGCGTGTACAATTACGTCGAGCGGATTGAAAACGCAGATGGAACCATGCGCAACGGCACAAGCGTAAAAGAACAGATCGAACGCACCATGGGCGTTCGTGGCAAGGCATACTTTGAAAAGCTGATTGAGGACATAAACGGGACTTCAACCGGCGCATATGAAGCGGAGATCAGCAGCGCGCTATTAAGCATGGCAAAGGGCGGCATGGTCATGTGGCGCGCGCGCGTGGTGATCCAGCAGCCCACGGCTTTGATGCGTGCAACCGCCATGATAAGCCCGAAATATCTTGCTGCCGCTGTGATCAAAAAGCACTCCATTGCCGAAATGCAGAAGTACGCGCCGATTGCCTGGTGGAAAGCGCAAGGCGGGTACGATACCAGCGTTGGGCGCAGTATGCGTAGCGTGATCTTAGGCGACCAGAACGTGCAAGACAAATGGGGCGAAGTAGGGTTTTGGGCGGCGGCACGCGCCGACGATGTAACGTGGTCACATCTTTGGGAAGCCGTTAAACTGGAAGTTGCGCACGAAAACCCGGCGCTCAACAAGCTATCAAGCGAGTTTTTAGACAAAGCATCTGAACGGTTTACGGACATTGTAAACCGGACGCAGGTGGTTGATTCCGTTATGCATCGAAGCCAGATTATGCGTAGCGAAAACGGATTTGCAAAGATGGCGACAATGTTCATGTCCGAGCCGACCAAGGCGTATAATCTCGCCCGGTCTGCATTCTCTGACGTTGCGAACAAGAACAGCAAGACCGCGCGGCGCAGGCTGGCGCGCGCTACTTACGCGCTGGCCGTTACATCGCTTACAAACGCCATTGTGCTGGGCCTGTATGACGCATGGCGCAAGCGCGACAAGGACGAAACATTTTGGGAATCGTTCTTAACCGAGTTTATGGGTTGGGACAAGTCCAAGATGACCATGGATGCATTCTTGTCAAATCCGATGAACTGGGGCGGGAACTTAGGCGACGAACTAAGCCCGCTCAGGTATATTCCGTATGGCCGTGATATTCTCTCCATGATGCAAGGCTTTGATATGGAGCGTACCGACATGGCGCTTATCGGCGACATGAAAACCGCCATTGACAACACGGTCAAGTATTTTGATGGAACCTCCAAATACACGCCGTACAAGGTGTTTAGCGATCTGACAAAGACGGTATCGCCGTTTGTCGGGTTCCCCGTTTCCGGTCTGCTGACCACTGGCGAGGACGTTGTAAACGGCATAGCGCCCGGCACAATCCAAACCAAGCGCGACACCGCAAGTGCAACCACGACCTACCAGAAGATGTACGACATGATTTTGTCGGGCGACAAGGCCGGGGTTTCCAAGACCAGAACCGACATTCGCACGATCAGCAAAAACGCAGACCTTGCCGCAAAAAAGTACAACGTGTACGGCTTTGCCATGAAGTCGGACGCCGAAATCGACAAGGGCATCGCCGCCATACTTTCCACCAGCGACACCCGCATTGCCGACATGTACGCCGCGTTCAAGACAAACGACGCATCCGGGCTGGCACGCATTCGGAGCGAAGTTATGAAAGCTGGGTTCACAAAAGATATGGTGGATCAGGCGCTTGTGATCTATCGCAATGCACAGACCGAAACCGCCGCCAGCACGGACTTAACCAAGACGTTAAGCGCCCGGTTGTACTCAAACGATGATCTGTTCGCCGCTATCCGGTCTGGCAAGTCAGCGTCCGTCTCCATGATCTACAAGGAAATGCTGGCCGACAGTAGCGCCGCCGATCCCGAAGCGTCGATTCGCAGTAGCGCGGTATCCGAGTTCAAGCCCGAGTATGTCAAGCTGTACGATGCCGGGAGTACGGCAAAGATGGAGACGCTTAAAAAGACTTTGGTCGGTACATTCGGCGTGACGGAAGATCAGATATTCGAATGGCTGTACACAAGTCGATATACAAAAATCAAAGAATCCATCGAAAGCGGCGACGTCGAGGCGGCGCAGAAATACGTTGCTCAGGCGCGGACGGAGTTTGACCGATACGACAGCAGCATCGCAAGCAGCGTTACCAGCAAGTTTAAGCCGCTGTACGTGGAATTGATTAACGCCGGGCGAACCGACGAAGCGCAAGCGTTGGCGTCTATGCTTTCTTCGTTGGGGTTGAAATACAAGAACGGCGGCAATATGTACAACTCGAACACGTTCAAGGATTGGCTCAAGTAATCGCAAAATTAATATTGCGTGAATTGCTTGCATACGTTATCCTAGAAATCCTATAATGTAGGTGGGAATATCCCTGACACTTCGGAAAGACGATGTATGACACTTCGGAAAGACGATGTATGACGGTGGGAAAGACCACGGGAGGAACCATGAATACGATTTATAACCTTACCCTGAGTATGTTTGACGGTGGCGCTGGTGCAGGCGCAGGAGCGGCAGGAGCCGCAGCGACCGGAACAGCATCACCCGCAGGCGAAGGGGCCGCACCCGATGCGGCGGCACCCAAGACAGGGAAGGAAGAAGCTAAGATTGTTTACGGCAAAGCGCCCGACGAACCGGCCCCGGTACAAGCCGCAGAGCCAATGGAAGCGCAAGCCGAACCCGAAGCGGTAGACCCCGATGCGGAGTTTGACCAGCTTATTGCAGGCAAACATAAAGACCAGTTCAGCAAGAAGATAGAAGCGATCATCAACAAGCGCTTCAAAGACTACAAGGCGCTTGAGAACAAGGTTACGAAGTTGACACCTTCCATGAAACTGCTTGCTGAAAGGTACAAAGTCGATCCTGAAAACGACGACGCATTGGCTACCGCCATTCAGAACGACGATTCCTTTTACGAGGACGCCGCCATACAGTCTGGCATGACCGTCGAAGCGTACAAAGAGGTTCAGCGCGCGAAGCGGTACAACGAACAGTACGAGGCGGCAGAAGCGCAACGTCTGAAAAAAGAGCACATGGAAGCCGCGATTCAAAAGCAGGTCGAGGATGCGAAGCAGCTAAAGCAGACCTACCCCAAATTCGACCTTAAAACGGAACTGGCGAATCCTGCGTTTATGCAACTGGTGCATCCCGACAACCCTTATGCGTTGGACGTTGCTACAGCGTACAAGGTGGTACACCACGACGACATGCAGAAAGAAACGATTCAATATACCGCACAGCGCGCGCAGAAGGAAACTGCTGACGACATCCGGGCGCGAGGACAGCGCCCCGCAGAAAACGGATTGGGCGGGCAGGCCGCCGCTGTGATTCGCAAGGCCGATCCGAACACATGGACACGGCAGGACCGCGACGAAGTTGAAAAGCGCATAATGCGCGGCGAGACAATCAGATAGCCCAAAAGGCTGGAGGTACACGCATGATTGAGATTTACGGATTGAATCTCCAGATGTTTGCGGACGCAAGCATTCAGACCACTTTGCTTTCCGGGCTTTCCGCAGAGCAAAAGACCTACTATGAGAAACGCCTGATCGACCACGCGGAACCGGAATTGGTTCACAACCAGTTCGGCATGAAAAAGGCCATTCCGCAGGGTTCCGGCAAGACCATCGAGTTTCGTTATTTCTCCCCGCTTGCCAAGAAAACGGCAGCGTTGACCGAAGGTGTTGTGCCCGATGGCGACAACATGACGGTAAACGCAATTACCGCGACTGCCTTGCAGTACGGCAATTACGTTACCTCGTCTGACCTGATTGAAATGACCGCCTATGACCCATGGGTGTTGCAGGTTACCAGAGAGCTTGCTTCGCAGGCTGGCCG
Source organism: Kiritimatiellales bacterium (assembly GCA_041674365.1). Classification (GTDB taxonomy): domain Bacteria; phylum Verrucomicrobiota; class Kiritimatiellia; order Kiritimatiellales; family Tichowtungiaceae; genus Tichowtungia. Next base: position 13,946 of record JBAYVX010000001.1, read on the forward strand.
GTCTATCGACACGCTTACCCGCGACGTTATCAACGGCGGCAGCCAGGTAATGTATGCGCCTTATGTGTCCGGCGAAACCATTACGGCCACCGCTGACCGCAGCGAGATTACGGCCAACTCCAAGCTCACGTTGACCGAGATTTTCGAAGCGGTTGCCGAGCTTCGCACCTTGAACGCCAAGATGATTGACGGTGGCCTTGTCGCCATCATTCACCCGTTTACGGAAATGGATTTGATGCTTTCGGACGATTGGAAGGAAGCCGTTAAATACCAGACCGCGAACAAGATTTATCAGGGCGAGATCGGCATGATCGGCGGCGTGCGGTTTGTGCGCTCCACCGAAGCCAAGGTGATTGCCCCGTCCGCGATCTGCGGCGTGCTGTCGAACCGGCTTTCGCTGAAAACCGCGCTGGATGCTTCTCCCGGCAGCGTGGACATTTACCCTACCACCGCTATTGCTACTGCTGACGCGGCGACCATCACGGCGGCTATCTCCGCTGGCGCTGTGTACACGCTTTATGTCGGCGGCACTGAGGGCACGGTTGCCAGTGTCACGGCGGGCGCGGCTGGCACCTGCAAGATTACCTTAACCGAAGCCATTACCAGCAAGTCAGTTGGCGCGGTCATCTGCGGCCCCGACGCGGGCGCGGACGGTTCCGCAGTATTCATGACGATGGTGTTGGGCGCGGATGCCTATGGTGTTATCGAGATCAGCGGCGGCGGCTTACAGCATATCGTGAAGCCGCGCGGTAGCGCCGGCACGGCTGACCCGCTAGATCAGATTTCCACGGTCGGCTGGAAAACCACCCACGTTGCCAAGCGCCTTGTCGAGGAATACATGATGCGCGTCGAGCACGGCACCAGCAAGTCGGCCACCGTGCAAAGTAACTAACACGATTGATGCGGCGGGCCCTTAACCGGGCCCGCTAGAATGGGAGGGCAGCATGGCTAAGGTTACCACTGAACCGAATCGAAGTGCAGCGGACGCGCACCTTGAAATGATTACCGCGCTCAGAGCAAAAAGGCCGGAAACCAAACGAATGGAGATTCCCAGCACCGAATCGCAAGAGGGCAACAGCTTTTTCGTGTCGGTCAACGGGCGCAGGTTTTTGGTTCCCTATGATACCCAGGTCGATCTTCCGTATGAGGTTGCAAAGGTGATTGAGGAATCCCGCGCATCCGACAAGGCGGTGACCGCAAGGCGGCGCAAGCTGGCCGGGCAACTCAACGACACGGCCCGAAAGCTCTTGCAGATTTAATAACACGACCATTCATCAGGCGGCGCGACAACATAAGTCAGCCGCCTGTTTTTCACAGGAGGGCATATGACAATCGCATTGGCAATCTCCGAAACGGATGCCCTAAAACCCAACCAGTATACTACTGCCCAAAAGATCAAGTGGCTCTCCGAACTTGATCTGAAAATTAAGTTGGAAATCATCAACGCGCACGAAGGGTACGAAACCATCCCGGACTTAGGGCTTGACGATGACGGTGAGCAAATTCCGTTCGTCGGGTACACAGACGCAACCGACACGTCAACCGTGTTGCTGGCTCCCGATCCGTATTCCATCATTTATAGCCATTGGCTGTGCGCAAAGATTGACTACTACAACAACGAGATCACCCGGTACAATAACACGGTCATGATGTATAACACCGCGCTCCAAGAATATTCCGCGTGGTACAACCGCACCGTTTTACCGCGTCAACCAAACACCATTTACGTATAGCGAGGGCAAAGATATGTTTCTGCCCACATTGGACGAAGCCCAAAAAACCCGTGATTACAACATGGAGTTTAAGGGCTATAACCACAATCTGTATGTCAAGAACGGCCAGTTCTACGACATGCAGAACCTCACATCCAAATACTATCCCGCTTTGGCTCCGCGTTCTCGCCGTGGTAAGATACGGCAGTTGACGAAGCCCAACGGGTTATTTGCCAAGAACAAGCTATGCTGGGTGGACGGAACGAATTTCTACTACAACAACGCCATCATTGGCACGGTGGCCGACAGCGTCAAGCAGTTCGTGGGCATGGGCGCTTATATCCTGATCTTCCCGGACAAGAAGCTATTCAACACATCCACGCTTGCGCTTACGAGCCTTGTAGCGACGTTTACGGCGGCTGTAGATGCTACCGTTACTTATGCCTTATCCAAGGTCGATGCAAGTGCCTACGGCTCGTACACGGCCTCTGACGCGGCTCCTGAATCGCCCACGAACGGCCAACTATGGGTTGACACAAGCGTTACCCCAAACGTGTTGAAGTCGTACAGCACCACCTCCGCATTGTGGGTATCGGTTCCGACCACTTATATCAAGATCGGTGCAACCGGCATTGGTACGCCGTTCACCGAGGGCGACAGCGTGACCATTACCGGATCGACCGTAACTGATTTGAACGCGACTGGCGTTATCGTGGACAAGGGTACGGACTACATCGTTATGACCGGCATCCTGACCGCCGCCGCCTCTCAAACAGGTAGCCTGGTGGTGCAGCGCAAGGTTCCCGACATGGATTTTGTGACCGAATGCAATAACCGGCTGTGGGGCTGCTCATCCACAAACCATGAGGTATACGCCTGCAAGCTGGGCGATCCGACCAACTGGTACACTTATACCACGTTGGCCGACGCGTCGTTTGCGGCCACCATTGGATCGGACGGAGATTTTACTGGGGCGTATACGCATCGTAGTACGGTATACTTCTTCAAAGAGGATAGCGTACATCAGGTTATGGGCGTAAAGCCGCCGTTCTCCATCGATGAGGTTAAGGTACGCGGCGTACAAAAGGGAAGCGAAAAATCCCTTGCGCTGCTGAACGAAACCTTGTTCTACAAAGCGCGTACCGGCATCTGTGCATTTGATGGCTCTGAGCCGTTCGACGTTTCGCGCGAGTTGGGCACCGGGCGTTATGACAACGCTGTGGCAGGCGCGTATGATGGGCGCTACTATGTGTCCATGCAGGATGAATCCGACGCATGGCATCTATTTGTGTTTGATGAAGCTGCAGGCATGTGGCACCGAGAGGACGCGACGCACGCGTTATATTTTGCCTATCTGGATGGCGAAATGTACTATGTGGATTCTGCGGGCTGGCTGTGGACGATTGGCGGCACGCTCACAGCGTATACCGCAACGCCAGACGTTGCCACACAAGAAGCGGCGGTAAGTTGGATCGCAGAGACGGGCGACATTGGCATGGAACTGCCGGATCACAAGTATGTGACCAAGATTCAATTGCGCGTGTCCATCGACACCAGCGCAACCATGAAAGCGTATGTGCAATACGATTCGTCCGGTACGTGGGTAGAGAAGGGCAGCATGACCGCTACGTCACGGAAATCCATCACGTTCCAGATCACTCCGCAACGATGCGACCATATGAAGATCAAGCTGACGGGCACGGGCGGGTTCCGCTTGTACGCGATTAGCAAGGTTGTTGAGCAAGGGAGTGAAATGTAATGGCGTTTCTTCGAATTGATCTCCCGGCTTTTGACGAAGCAGACGATGCCAAGATGCGCCGCCAGATCAAGAGCTATTTGGCACAGCTTGAAAAACAACTTAAATATACGCTGGCGAATCTGGACGGAGATAACCTTTCGGATACATACGCCGATTTTGTCAACAGCAAAGTCAGCAGCGCGGACTACGAATCACGCATTCAGCAGACCGCGGAACAAATCGCGTTGAAGGTAACGCAAACAAGCTATGATGGCGAAAAGGTATACATTGGCACGTCCGCGCCATCTTTGCCCATAGCGGGCATGAAGTGGATCGATACCAGCGTATCGCCTGCGCTACTCAAGTATTGGGACGCGTCGCTTGATACGCCTGCGTGGGTATCCGCTGGCGCTGATACGGTGAATGCTGTGTCGGTGTTGATAAACGTCACGGACGGTTTGAAGGTAACGCAACAGCTATCCGGACAGTCAATATACACTTACTTTAAAGCAAACGCCACAAAATTTGGGCTATATCTTTTGTCAGACGATACGCCGATTGCGGAAGCTGGGTATGAGGATGGCGTAGGGTACTTTGCGGTCACGCGGATTAAGGACCCGCAGGTTGACAACGACATGCACGTTGAAGTATTTGCTGAATCCGCAGGTGACGACACCATAGGATTGAAGTTTGTTCATACCATCGACGGAACCGGATACGAGCGCGGGCGCATCGGCTATGTTGCCGATACCGAAACCACCAGCTATATGTTCTTGAAGTACTGGGGCGCGTTTGTTGGGTTGGGCTATGGCGGCGACGGTAGCGGCGCGTCGTTGCATGGTGAGAACGACACGAATTATGCCGGGGTACACATGGAGGGCGGCGCTGAGGGCGTTGACGGTGCGGAGTTTACCGCATACCACAAGGACTTTCCCGCTATGCCCGTTACCATCACGCTTGTTCCGGCGACGGTGGTTGACGATGCTGTTAGCGACACGGGAAAGATATTGCTTGACGCATATGGCGACACTTCCAGCAAAGACGGGTATGTACATGTGTGGGCACAGCAGAGTACCGGACGTGGCACGATTGAAACGAAAGGCATTATCAGGCCGTGGGCGACCGCTACAGACCAGCTGGGGTATGATGGCCGACGATACATCTGCATTTACCTGACCACCAGCCCGAACGTATCATCCGACGAACGCTTAAAGCGCGACATAGCCGACATTGACGGAGCCAAGACTTTGGTCTTGAATCTTAAACCGAAACAGTATAGACTAAAGTCGGAACCGGACGATGCGCCGCTGCACATGGGGTTTGTGCATCGTGAAGTTGTAGACGCGCTGAAACTGGCCGGCATGGGCGCTATGGCCGTGGCACACACCGGCGACGATGGCATGGGATCGCTGGTCTACGAGGAATTCATTGCCGCACAGACCGCGATGATACAGGCGCAGCAGCAGCAAATCGAAGCGCTCATGGCGCGCGTGGAAGCACTGGAAGCACGATAGGAGGAACCACAATGAAGTACACCATCATCAGGGCAACCAAAGGCGGCAGTCCTGTCACCATGACGAGCGGCGTCGCTTCGAACACTTCGGACAAAGAGATTGTTATGCTTGTTGAGTTGGAGGGCGCGGAAACATATGCCGGAATACTGTCCAGTTTGCCGCCGTGCCAACCCGGAAGCACGGTTTACAGCACGGAATACTTCACCGACCCAACCGACGCCGCAGCGTTTACCGCAATGAAGAAGCCGTCCGGCACGTGGTCGTACGCATAGGAGGAAGCTATGAACGAGTTTGGAATTGACCACATCACTTTAGGCGCGGCCAACGCCGCGATGCTGAAAAAGACCGCCGCGATTGACGCGACGGTGGCCGGACATACTTCGCAATTGGCAGATATTGCGACGAATTATACAAAAGTATCCGATATTGTGTACCCGCTGTACATATGCCACAGAGGCGGAGCGTGCAATATTTATCCAGAAAATACAATGTCATGCTATAAAATAAATGACGGGTACAGCGACCTGCCGCTAAAATATGACATTAGGAAAACGCTTGATAGTCAGTATGTGATATGTCACGACAGCATAGTGGACACCACATCAAACGGAACGGGCACAATCGCAAGCAAGACGCTTGAACAGCTGAAACTGCTTGACTTTGGTGCGTGGAAAAACGCCGCATTTACTGGTGAGAAAGTACCAACAGTCGATGAAGTGATAACTTTTCTGGGGAAAAGAAAAATACACTTCGCTGATGTCAAAGAGGATGCCGCAGCAGTGGCCATCGCTCAAAAGATAATCAACGCAGGGCTGATTGAGTATGTTGTTCTTTGTGTCCAGTATAGCAGTTTTTCAATCGTTGACACAATCAAAGCGATTGACAGCAGGTTTCATATCATGGCCAATTACTATGAAGGCAACCCGTTAACAAACGCTATATCTACGGCGGTAGAGAAGGGGATATCGTTTATAAATGTGCCGCGATCCGTGGCCACAGCTCAATTCGCCGCAGACTGTGCCGCCGTCGGGATAAGACCTGTCGTGTACTATATGCGAAGCCAGTACGAAGCGGCTAAATATGTTGCGCTCGGCTATGACGGGCTGATGTGTAAAAATCCTGCGTATATAGCCGGAAAATACAATTCCGTCATGACGCGTCCCTGGACGCTTGACTTATCTTCTGGACTGTTCGGTCAGGAAATGATTTATCTAGAAGATGTCGGAGCGCCGATTACTGTCACGATGGCTGACGGCGCGCTTGAAAGCCTCAATACGACGGGTACACCCAGAGTCATGGTGGGTTCCCCTGTAATTACGGGCAACTGTAAGCTGCTATTTACCATCACGCCTAAAGCATTTAACGCCGACGCGTCTCGATATATCGGCATACAACTAATGACCCAAGATGAAGCTTCATCAGTTTTCGACCCGATGGAAACCGAAAAAAATGGATATATGTTCATGTGGACTCGCGACGGCACCATGCGAATACTGAAAGGTCTTTCGGGGCAAACAAGATCGTTCATAGCGGAACAAACAGGAACTGGGGCAATGGAACAAGATGTTGCTGTCAATTTTGAGGTCACGCTTGGTACAACAACCGTTACATTCAAGCGATTGGATACAGGCACAACGCTCACTGCAAACGATGCAACATTCAGAACCGGTCTGCATTTTGGAATCTATTGGTCACAAAACCAAAGCGCTGTTAGTGCAATAAGTGTCACAAATTCATAATAAACCGTAGGTTCGCAATAGATGTGAATTGCGTACCTACTTCACCCCACTAAAGCCCACGAAATACAGGAGGTGCTTCCATGTCCACGATCCTGATTAACATCAACACCAGAGTGCGCGGCGACCACAAGCCAAACCTCTCCTACGAACGATTTGACGAGTTCACCTATGGCGGTATCCAGTACGTCGCCATCGCTCCTATGCCCGCCGGTATTAGCCCCATGAACCGCGACTACTGCCGCACGCGGGACGAAATGCAAGTCGAGGACGATTGGAAGTCCGGCATCGAGGAAGACGTTGCCGATTTGGTGCTGGAAGATGCCGACATCCGCACCGACTTTGCAACCGCTGATGGTGTTGTGTCTGCCGCGCTGAATACCAAGATCACCGAAAAGACCGGGTACGGCGTGAAGAGCGGCCTTGTGGTGGCCGCGCAGGATACGCCTGATATGACGGTGAAGGTATCCAGTGGCATATCCTACAGCGTAACCGGCGAACGCCATCCGCATGATGCTGTCGCGTCCATCACGATCACGCCCGACCCTACCGCTGCCCGTGTTGATATCGTATACGATTCTCCCGCTGGCGTGATAACCTATCTGGAATGCGCCCCGGCCACGACCCCGGTCGCCGGAGAGAAAGACTTTACCATCGCCACAAACGCGGTGGCTACCGATACGTTGACCATCGGCGGCGTGGAATTTACCGCCGTTGCGTCGGAACCGACCGCTGTCCAGTTTGTGCCCGGCGTGGATGCTGCGGCGACGGCTGCGGTGCTGGCCCCGATTCTGGCCGCCAATGCGACCATTGCCGCGCTGTATGATGTGGCTGTGGTTGGCGCGGTTATCACTCTGGCCGAGAAAGCTGCTGGCATGGGCAGCACGCCCGCCGATGCGTCGTTTACTGGTACGCTTGTGGTGACGAATGGGGCGGCTACAACCAGCGCCGCTGCTACCTATCCAGCTGCGGCTACGCTGCCCTCTGGCGGCTTCCTGCTGGCTCACGTCGCGGTTGCAGCAGATGCCACGACGATTGGAAGCGCGAACATCACCGATAAGCGGGTTATGCTGGACGCGATTCGCACGGCTGCCACGGCTCCGACCGCAACGCCGACCAAAGTCGGTGAAACGGTTGTGGTTGATGATGGCACTGTGTACTTTTCGGTCGGCACATCCAGCGCCGCCGACTGGAAGCAAATTACGTTCGTTGCTGAATAACGGAGGGATTACATGGCTACCAAAATCAAAGCGGCGGGGTTGGTCGACTGGCTGGCTCCGCACGCTGATTCCAACGCTCCCGAAGGACAATGGGGCTATATCATGGGCGGGAAAGGGCAGTCTCCCAAAACTCTGTCGAGCTGGTATTTCAACCAATACCAAGGCAAGGCCGCAGAATACGCCAAGGCGTTGTATTGGCGCGAACACGCCGAACGGGTGCTTGACTGCAACGGCGCGGCTGAGGGTTATTATGAGCTGATTACCGGCGTTGACATCAACACCAAAGCGCGGTCAAACTTTGCTATCTGGTGCGCTGGGAACAACGGCAGGAGCATGGCGAAGTTGCCCAAGGTCAAGGGCGCGGCGGTGTTCGTCGACAGCGCAAGCGCGGGATATATCACACATGTAGGTTTCTTGGAGAAGCCGGTCAAGGACAGCGCGCCCAACGGTGATTGGTGGGTGCTGGAAGCGCGCGGCGTGCTGTATGGGCTTGTGCGCACAAAGCTATCCGCTCGTCCGTGGAATTGCTGGGGGTTGATGACTAAATACTTTAATTATGAAGCATACGCCGCGCCAGTATACAAGCTGGGTCAACGATTACTCGAACTTAACATGACCGGCGACGATGTGGAAGAACTTCAAACCGCCCTGATCTCGCTGGGGTTCTCCTGCGGATCATGGGGCGCGGACAGCGATTTCGGCCCCGCAACAGATGCGGCCATGCGCGCGTTTCAATCGGCGCACAAGCTGGTTGTTGATGGGCAATACGGCCCGAAGTCACACGCTGCGCTTGTGGTCGCCGTAGAGGCTCAGGAAGCCCATCCCGCCCTAACCTATACGTATACACTAACCACGCCCGACAAAGCCCTTCTTGACGCTCTCAAGGCCGCACACGGCGGCACAATCATATCCAACTAAACGCGCTTCATATCTTATCCGACATAAACCGGCACGGCATTCGCTGTGTCGGCATTTTTATCTGGAAAATATTTGAAGTGATAGCAAAATATTGGTTGACATGTGGTAAATTATGGTATATAATACGCACATGGAGCACGAACAAAGGCGAAAGGGTGGTGAAGATGCTAAAGACTTTCAAGTTAACGATGAAGAATGGCAGCGTTGCGTTCATCGAGGCCAAGACGTTGGAGGTGGCAACGCTGGCATTCCAAATGTACAACGGGCAGCGGGTGGTTGATTGCAGGGAATGCCGAATGAAGGTTGCGGTGTTGTGTGAGTTTTCTGGTATAGTACGCGACGCATTCACGGCATGCGGCCATGATGCCACTTCGTATGACCTGCTGGAAAGCGAAGCGCCGGGCCAACACATTCAGGGCGACGTCGTGGCGCTGGGCGCGGATCACTTTGCACAATACGATTTGTTAATCTGTCACCCGCCATGCACGCATCTTGCGGTGTCTGGCGCACGCTGGTTCAATAACAAGCAGCAGGAACAAGCCGATGCATTGGATTTTGTGCGATGGTTGATGGCGCTTCCGTGTGACAAAATCGCTATCGAGAATCCGGTATCCATCATATCCAGTCAGATTCGCAAGCCAGACCAGATCATTCAGCCGTGGCAGTTTGGACACGGAGAAACCAAAGCGACATGCTTATGGTTGAAGGGACTTCCAGCGTTAACACCAACGAATATTGTTGACGGCCGATCTGACCGCATACACCAGATGCCGCCAAGCCCGAACAGGTGGCGCGAACGTAGCCGGACATACTCAGGAATCGCGGACGCAATGGCGCGGCAATGGGGGTAAGGTGGTCGCTGATGTAGCACAAGCTGAGGAAGAAGGTGCCCAGGACAAGTGATAACAGTCATCGTTACCAAACAAGAGGCGTGGGAGGTTGCGGAGTTTGCTAACACTGAGAACCACACGCTTGCGCGGAACCTGACACGCGAAGCCCGTCGTGTAATTGATGCTCTATCGCAAAGCGATCGAACCCGGATTGAGTTTTCAAGGGTAGATTCCAAATATTACGCGACGCTGTATGCACGTCACGACAGCCGGGATATTCGAATCATGGATGTTAGACCGCGGGTAGCGCGGCATTGGGCGGAGGACAAAGGGATTTTCCCGAAAGGCGCGCCTTGCCAGGTCCATAACGCCGCGTGGAAGCCAGCAGACGACCAGAAATTGATTGACATGATTCATTCTGGGCTGCGATGGCCGGAGATCGCGCCGAAGTTTACAGAACGAAGCGAGAACAGCTTGCATGACCGGGCAATGGTCTTGAAGAAGCAGGGGCGTTTGAAATGGTATCCCAAAAATTCGCGCGGAATGAACGCGCCGCAAGTTGTCCACAAGATGTGCGGCAACTGCAAATCGTTTAAGGTAGACACGAAGCGCACGCAGACAGACCGATTCTTGTGCAAGGTTTTGATGGGCACATGTTCTACGACCGGGGAGCGGCGCGACCGCTGCGACTGGTGCAATGCGAAAAATAGGAGGGGTCAAACGTGAATTTAGTGCTTTACAAGTTTTCCGAGCGCAAACCCGAACGCGCGGGCATGTATCTGTGTGGCGTCATTCATGGCGAAGGACCCGACGCGCGCGTTACGTGGTATGACCTGCCGTACTCGCTTAAGTATCAAGTATTCAATGCTTACGATTCGCTTGATGAAGCTCTTGTAGCTAAAAATCATATCGACGTTGCCTGCTGGTGTGAAACGCCTCGGATGATTTCTGACATAATCGTGGCCGACGCACAATGACCCGCCCGTACTGCCGCCGCCCGCCGCTGATTGACTGGTGGATTGTTGCCAAGGTACTGATCGTGGCCGCCGTGATGGTGGCGGTCGGACGAATGAATTAGGAGGGTACAAATGGACAAGACAAACCGAGTGATACCGATCACCGCGCATGGCATTGAGGTGATGGACGCCAACTACGTTGCTACGATCCTGTGGGAACAGGAACAGGAAATCGAGCGGTTGACCGCCGAGGTTAAGCGGCTGGATGGCAAGGCAGAGAAGCCGGGGAATCGCGTGTTGACGCCGAGCGAGGTGCGAGCGTCGGCAAAAGGGTGTGAGCGTTTTATAGAGTGGCGCTTTAAGCCTGAGTTTAATGGGTTTTATGTTTATGATTTGGTGTTTCAAGGCCAAGGGGCAGCGCGTGGGTTGATTTGTGATTTTGCGTGCGTTGATCGGGGCGTTGCGCGCGTCTGGTCAAACAGAAAGCCCACCGCCGAAGAATCTGCCGCCGTGCCGTGGAAGGAGTGCGCCGATGCATGACATAAACACGATGATTGACGACATGGTACAAAGCGGTAAAACCGTGCAGGGCATTGCCGATGCAGTACGCGCCGAATCCATGACGACAATGGAACTCGAAGCCGTACACGCAGAGCGGCGCAGGCAGGACGCCAAGTGGGGCGCAAACAGCATGGACGGGAAACCGCTTTACGAGTGGTGCGCAATCGCTGGCGAGGAATACGGGGAGTGGTGCCAAGCTATCAATGAGCCGCTCGATTCGCCGCGCGGTGGGTATGAGAACATGCGCAATGAAGCCATTCAGGTTGCTGCCGTGATGGTGCGATTTCTCGAATGTCTTGACCGACAGGTGATAAAGGAGAATCACAAATGAAGCGATTGAATCGGTTTGTGTGCCGGTTATTTGGCTGCTCGTTCCAACTCGACCGTAACCATCGGACAAAGTGTGGGTGGACGTATTACGGTCATTGCCGCAGGTGTGGCAGGTTTATGGAGCGCAACTTCGACCACATCAAGGCGGCGAAGGAGGCTTGCAAATGAAAGTTGAGTTGTGCGTCAGCCGAATCCAGAACTCCAATCGTTACCAGCATGTGATGCTTGTTTGCCAATACTGCGGGGCACAGGGCAGCATCTACGAAGGGCGCGGGGTTACTCGCTCCCAGGCCAAACATGACGCATACGAAACGAAGTGCAGCCGGTGCCACGAAAGCACGGCGGCGCGAGAAGAACGGAAGCGGAGGAACAGCGCATGAAGGAACCTAACACACCCGATCCCAAGCCCACGCCGGTCAAGCGCGATCACAGCGCATTTGTGGCGCAGTACAGCGCGGCGGTTAAGAAGCGCAAGACCGCCCGGAACAAGCGCATTAAGGTTGACGCAGATCAATGCCAGCGCGACGCGCACTATCGGTTGTCAGGGTTTGGACAGTCCGGCACACAGAGGAAAGTGAGGGGTAAGGCGGTATGAGCGATCTGAACGAAAGGGTTTCCATTCTGGAAGATGTACGGGATGGCGTTTCCGTGGCGCTGGACGAGGTAAACAAAGCGCCATCGGATGTGAAGGAGCTGGACATTCTTGCCTATGCCGATGTGATCGCCGGATTGGTGGCCGCGAAATCCACTCTCGAACGGCTGTGCAAGATGGCGCAGTATGACGCGAATCAGGCGAACAGGGCAGAGGACGAGCGGGAAAGGCGCGGGTTTGAGAGGGAGGCGCTATAATGCAAGCAATAACCGCGTTTGATACGCGCGACAAGACCCGCGAGGAATGGTTGGCGGCGCGTCGGAGGGGGATTGGCGGTTCGGATGCCGCCGCGATCATGGGCGTAAACTCCTACGAATCTCCGCTGGCGGTATACATGGACAAGCTGGGACTTGCGCCGGAGAAAGACGAAACAGAAGCCATGCGACAAGGCCGCGATCTTGAACAGTATGTTGCGGATCGGTTTGTGGAATCTACCGGAAAGAAAGTACGCCGCTGCAATCGAATTCTGAAACACCCGGAGTACGAATGGATGCTGGGCAACATCGACCGCGATATTGTGGGAGAGAACGCAGGGCTAGAGTGCAAGACAACCAGCGTTTTGAACAAGACCGCGTTCGATCAAGGCGACATACCGGCTACGTACTACTGGCAATGTACGCACTACATGGCCGTGACCGGCGCGTCTAAGTGGTATTTGGCGGTGCTGGTGCTGAACAAGGCGCTGCATATCTTCGAGATCGAGCGCGACGAAAACGCAATCATGACGCTGGTGGCCGCAGAGGAGTCGTTCTGGCGCGATTATGTGCTGGCGCAGGTGCCGCCAATGCCATCCGGGTTGGAGTGCGATGACGCGCTGGTGGATTTGATACCGGGCGACAAGCTGCCGGGGGATGTGGTGGACTTGTCAGAGCACGACGCGCGGATCACATCGCTAAAGGCCGTAGAAGCCGATATGAGCGCATTAAAGAAACAGGCTGACGCTATGAAGCAGACGCTTGCCATGACGCTGGGAGCCGCCACAGAAGGCCGCACGACGCACTACAGGGTTACGTACAGGCCGCAAGTGCGTAGGAACATTGACGCCGACCGTCTGCGCGATGAATTACCAAACATCGCCGCAGAATACGCAAAGGAAATCAAAAGCAGACCCATGAGAATAACGGAGGTTAAGAGCAATGGCTGAATTACAGAAGCCAAGGAACACCCGCCAGATGGCGACGCAGGCAACGAGCGCGCCTGCCACGCAGGAAGCGCCTAAGCAGACCATGACCACGCTTATGAACGCCATGTTGGATGGCGAGGGATACCGCCGCCGCTTCGATGACCTGTTAGGCAAGCGCACACCGCAGTTTGTAAGCAGCATTATCAGCATCGTGAACGCTTCACCGGAACTGCAACGGGCGTTCCGTGAATCTCCAATCACGCTGATTCAAGCGGCGCTTACCGCTGCAACGTTTGATCTTCCCATTACTCCGTCGCTTGGATATGCCTACATCGTGCCGTTTAACAACAGCAAGAAGCTGCCGAACGGCACATGGGAGAAGCGCGCGGAAGCGACGTTCATATTGGGATACAAGGGCATGAACCAGCTGGCTTTGCGCACCGGGGCATACAAGACGATCAACGTCGTGGAGATACGGGAAGGTGAGCTGAAAAGCTACAACCGATTGACAGAAGAAATCCAGATTGATTTTATCGAGGATGAGGACGAGCGCGCCACGCACCCGATCATTGGCTGGGCTGGATATTTCAAGCTGATTAACGGCACCGAAAAGACCATCTACATGAGCCGCAAGCAAATCACGGCACATGAGTTGAAGAACCGGAAACCGAACGCGCAGATGGGCAAGGGCTGGCGGGAGAACTTCGATGAAATGGCGATGAAAACCGTGTTCCGGCGCTTGATCGGCAGGTACGGGCTTATGTCCATTGACTACCAGAAAGCCGACGCATCCACCATCGCCGCCGCTGAAGCGCTGGCGACCGCCGACCATGACGATATTCCGGTTGAGCCTGATTCCATCGACTACGACACGGAAACCGGAGAGGTGACAAGCGCAGGCGGCCCGCCTCCAGAAGTGGCGGGAATCAAACCCCCGTTCGAGTAAACTACGCGGCTGTGCCCGGCACAAGGCTCATGCACAACTCCTTTGCATGGCCGGGGCGCTCGTTCAATGGATCGGACGCAAAGCGCCCCCTGCCGCTTTCGACAAAGCGGTACGTCAGATCGACAACGAACATATACGAAAGTGGTGTTGCATATGAAAAACAAAACGGGCGCTGGGATCGTGCGCAAGGTAGATCACATGGGGCGCGTGGTGATCCCTTCGGAAATGCGCAAGGCGCTTGGGATCAGCAACGGTGACGCGGTGACATTCAGCTTGCGCGACGATGGCGTGGTGATCGCCCGGCACAATGAATGCGGCGCGGTGGACGAATACTTGAAGCGAATCGCGCTTAACCACCCGGAGTTGACGGTTATTGGTGAGCGTGTGCTCGAATCCCACCTTGCGGCAATCCAGAAACTATTTCGATAACTATCGACATGAACCGCGTTAATTTCAAAATAATGGGTGTAAATCTGAGTTTGTACCTGTTTAAGGGTTGAATGTGTTTTTGCTAAATGGTATAATAGACTTAAATCATCACCACGGAATGGAGGTGTGATAATGAGGTGTGAAAACATCGAGGTTCGGATGAAGGTGCGGCGCGCTGGCATTACGCTATGGGAGATAGCACGCGAGTTGGACGTATCGGAACCGACGCTTTACAGATGGTTGCGCGCAGACCTTGATCCAGACGTTCTGAGCAAGATCAACAAAGCAATCGAGAAGCTGGACAAGTCGAAAAACTAGCGATACAGAGGTGAAATCATGGCACGAAAGCGATTTATAAGTAGCGCGATGTCTACCGACGGTCGTATTGAGGAATTAGCCGAGAATAACGAAACCGTCGCGCTCATGTGGCCGTGGTTCATCACCGCGTTTGACGATTGGGGGCGATTGGACATAACGGACATCGGCGCAATACGCCTTGAGGTGTTCCCTGCGTTTCCAGGCATCACGCGAAAGGCAGTTTCAGCGGCACTAGACGCATATTGTGGGATTGGTCTTTTGCATAAGTACATAGTAGATGAACGCACATACGTATCGATAAGACCGGCAACATGGATGCGTTGGCAAAACTACTTGAAAAGCACAAAGCGGGCATCAACACAACCGCAGGTGCCACCACCTATGGATGCACCGTGGGGCCAGCAAGAAGAATGCGGTTTGATCGATTGGCTTACAAAGAGCGGGGAAACAAGGCAAGCAGACAATCCAGAATGTCCGCAGACATTTGGAAACGTCCGCAGACAATCCCGATTGTCAGTACCTTCCCCTTCCCCTTCCCCTCCGGAGGTTACCAAAGAAAAAGAAGAACGCGTGCGCGATGCAAACGACCAGAACGAGGACGAAGCACCGGACCCGTTCAACGCATTCGGAGAAGTGCCACCAGACCTTCCGAAGCCTGACAGCCTTACTTTCTACATATCGAACTATCTTCCCGGCATGACAGCGGGGAATTGGGATCAACTTGCGGGGTTCCTGCGTGACGATGGCGTGGACGATCTGCTGGTGAAGTTTGCTATCGATGAAGCATGCGCGCAGAACAAGAGTACATGGGCATACGTTCGAAGCATTCTTGATCGGTGGGTCAAGGCGAAGATCACAACCATTGCCGGCGCGAGGGCTGAACAGGAACGATTCAAGGCCGGGAAACAGCGGAGCCAATCACAACCGAAGCCAACGAACCGACGCGGTCCGGACGAGAGTAAGTTTATTTAGGAGGGCACATGCTTGAACTAAACCGCCTGTATTGCATGGATTGCATGGAGGGCATGAAGCAGATACCGGACAAGTTTTTTGAGCTGGCTATTGTTGACCCGCCGTATGGGATTAAGATCAATTCAAGCGGGAGAGTAGGCCACTACGGAGGACGCGGGAAAAAGTGGGACAGCGAAACACCGCCAGAAGAGTATTTCAGCGAGATTGGTCGGGTGTCTCAGAATCAAATCGTATGGGGCGGGAACTACTTCGCATTGCCAAAGACACGATGCTTTTTGATATGGGACAAGATGCAGCCACAAAACGTATCGTTTGCGTCATGCGAATATGCGTGGACAAGTTTTGACCAAAGCGCAAAGACGTTTTATATGCGCCCGCAAGGCGATCCCGACCGCATCCACCCCACGCAAAAGCCCATTGCCCTGTACAAGTGGCTGCTGACAAACTACGCCAAACCCGGCGACAAGATACTCGATACCCACGTTGGCAGCGCATCCAGCCTGATTGCGTGCCATGAACTCGGATTTGACTACATGGGTTTTGAGATCGACGCGGACTATCACAAGGCGGCCAGCGAACGGCTCGACCGGGCGAAGCGACAGGTGAACATATTCAGCGCGATTGATGCGCCGGAGCAGATCGGGATTGAGGTGAACACATGACCATCGACCAAACGAACCGCGTGCTATACAACCCCAGCGCGGAAGCGTCCATCATCGGCAGCATGGTCATGGACGAACGCACGCACAAGCACATCGGAGAGATCGACGCTCAGGATTTCGTTGACCCGATCAAACGCAGGTTGTTTGTGGCGATACGGGATTTGGCGGCGAACAAGAAAAAAGTCGATCTCATAACGCTGGACGACGCTACCGGGAACGACAACAAGATTGCCGTTGAGATTATGGACTGCATGCACGCCACGCCGACGAGCGCAAACATCAAGGGCTGGATCGCGTTGTTGAAGGACGCGTCCAGACGCCGTCGAGTGATGGAGATCGCCGATGGGCTGGCCGCGCAGGCTAACGACCGAGCAAACGACATGACCGCAGTCGTGGAGGGCGCGCGAGAAGCGCTGCGGGGCACATCGTACAGCAACCACGCATGGATGGACATGTCGGCGCTGGTGACGCGCACGGTGGATTGGATCGAGCGACGCACCAAGGGCGGCGAGAAGCCGATTCAAAGCGGGATAGCAGATATAGACCGAATCATTGGCGGGTTCTTCCCCGGGGAAATGACGGTCATCGGGGCGCGCCCGGGCGCTGGCAAGTCCCAGATGGGTATGAACATCGCAATGGCCGGGGCAAAGGCTGGGAAGAAAGTATGCTTTGTGTCACTTGAGATGATCGACGTGCAGTATGGGCAACGGGTGTTTTCCCGCGAGGCAATGGTAAACGGGATGCGCATTCGAAACGCACTGGTGGACGATGGCGAGTGGGAACGAATCATCGAGTGCATGGGGCCGCTGTCGAAGCTGCCCGCGTCGTTCCTGTTTGGCACGTACATGATCGAGGACATTATTTCCGAGGTGCAGCGCAAGGCCGACACGGACGGGATCGACATGCTGGTGGTTGACTATTTGCAGCTGGTAAGGTCGCGGCAACGTTTTGAATCCGACCGGCTCAGGGTGGCGAACACGGCGCACGTGCTCAAGCGCATGACCGAGGAGTTCAACATTCCAGTGATCGCGCTGGCACAGGTGGGGCGCGATGCCGAAGGCGACATGCCGCAGAAGTCGGATTTGCGGGATTCAGGTGACATCGAGCAGGACGCGGACAACATCATTTTCATGCACAAGCCGCGCGATGCTGAGGACAAGTGGGTAAGCCCGAAGGATTGCGGGTGTTTTGATTCGATAAAGCAGGCGGGAAGCGAGTACGTGGTAATCAACGTGGACAAGCAGCGACAGGGGCAAACCGGGTACGTGGGCGTGATTTCAGACGCGGCGCACATGCGGTATGTGGGGATCGACAGGACGGGGAGGTAGAGCATGAACAAGACCAAAATAGATTGGTGCGAATGCGCTTGTGGATGCGGAAAGCTGATACGACCCATTGATGATCGAGGAAGAAAGATAAGCTATGCAAAAGGCCACAGGCCAAGCTACGGGCATCACGACATGCGAGGGTATAAGTGGGTTCAGATTCCCGGAACTGGTGTAAAAATTCAAGAGCATCGGTATGTTATGCAAAACGCTCTAGGCCGGAGATTGGAAATTGATGAGGTTGTGCATCACATCAATGGGATAAAGGATGATAACCGTTTAGAAAACTTGGTGCTTCTTAAAACGGAGAAGCACAATCACTTTCACAGGCCGCCGAAAGAATATGGGAATGAACTTGTCGAATGCGAGTGCGGTTGCGGTGTGCTATTCGCTAAATATGATGAACGTGGACGGATTAGAAGATATGCATCACCATCACATGCTTGGAAGAAACCGCATGGCAGAGGAAATCCAAATAGGAGGTCGAAACAATGTCAACACGGATAGATTGGTGTGACGAGACGGTTAATCCACTTGGTCACTGGTGCTTTGGACCCGGGGGAACAGCAGAGAATCCGAAGCCGTGTGTGTACTGCTATGCAAAGAGGATGGCTATGCGCGGAATGAATGGGTGCGAGAAATGTAAACAGTTTAACGTACCGCATACGCATTTTGATCAACTGGATAAGCTTCTAAAGTGGAAGACACCAAAGACAATATTTGTTCAGAGCATGGGAGACCTTTTTCACGAAGAGGTGCCGGATAGTTGGATTCGACAGGTGTTTGATGCTTGCGAAGCAGCGCCGCAACATCGGTATTTGTTCCTGACGAAGAACACGAAGCGGTACACCGAACTGCTACAAGGGTACATGCCGCGCAATATGTGGTTTGGTTGGTCGCAAGATGGGCCAATGGGCGACGCAATGAGGTTTAACACACACCATTCGGTTCAGACGTTCGTCAGCATTGAACCGATCCTGCGCCCGTTTGAAAGATTTGGGATTACCGGAATTGATTGGGCTATCGTCGGCGCTGAAACCGGAAACCGGAAAGGCAAGGTTATACCGGGAAAAGCATGGGTGGATGACATTGCTGCGGCGTGCGCGGAGAATGGCGTGCCGCTTTTCATGAAAGAATCATTGCGCGGCCTGATGGGCGAGGATTTTGTGCAAGAATTTCCGTGGTAAACGCGCAGACCGTCGCTAGGCTGCCCGTGGCCTCCTGACAGCGCGTCCACGGCCACGGTCGATAGATTGTAAGGGTACGACGGCGGGATGGTGTACGGGGCGAATACGGGGCGATATGGAGGGGTAACGATGGCTGACTTGATTGATCGCGGGGTATTGCTTAGCGAGCTGAATACTTGCAGCGCGTGTTACTACGGCGACAGCGCGCACATTGGGGATGTGATGGAAGTGGTGCGCGACATGCCGACCGTTGATGCCGTTGAAGTGGTGCGATGCCATGAATGCCGGTACTCACTTCGAATCCCGGTAAAGCATAGCGGACGCATCGACGCCGGGGAAATGATGGCGTGCAGGCTAGGACGTGGCGAAAACGATGCTATAAGTCATTTGGACATTGTACCATATGACGGATACTGCGACGCAGGAGAGCGCAAGGAGGGTAACGATGCGGCTGATTGATGCGGATAAGCTGCCAATGTACGAAGTGTACAAGGACGACATAGACGCCGCCCCGACCGTTGACGCCGAGGTTGTGCGACATGGTAGATGGGTGCGTACAACAACCAATCCTGGAATTAAATCATGCTATGGATACGTTCACGACGCGTGCAGTTTTTGCGGGAGCGAGGATCTGTTTATACCGAAATATTGCTCAAATTGCGGCGCGAAGATGGATTTACAGGAGGGCGAAACAAATGATCAGGCTGGGCAATGAATACGGCATCACGGCAGATGGGAACGGGTACGCGGTGGAACAGATCAGGGTGACGGGCCCGGAGAGCAAGGAACCGGGCAAGGAGTACACCACGCCGATTTCGTACCATGCGACGGTAGACAAGTGCATTAAGGCGATCATCGGCAGGATGTGCCGGGGCGCGGTGGCCGAATGTGACATGACGCTGGGCGAAGCGGCTGAGAAGTTCCGCGAGATCGAGGAACGGGTCTACGAGTGGGCGAAGATCGGGGAGGGCGAGCGCAATGACAAACGCGCAGATTAAGGAAATTCGGGAGCGGTGCGAGGTGGCAACGCCGGGGCCGTGGGTTGAGGATGGGTACGGCGACATGATCCGCAGCGATAATCCTTATGGATGCGGATCGATGCGTGTAGCCGACATACGCGGCTGGGGGCATCTTACGGGCAAAGGCGCATGCGCGATGGAGGATGGGCCGGCCATGGCGATTCAGCACGCAAACGCGCAATTCATCGCTTCCGCGCGACAGGACGTTCCCGCCCTGCTGCACGAACTCGAACGCCTGCGGGCGGACAATGAGGCGTTGCGCAATGGTGGGCATTTCGACGCTTTGGAGATGGCAAAGATCGCAGGGGTTGGAACAGAGAACGAACGTCTGCGCATGGAGCTGGAGGCGGTGAAGCGGGAGCGGGATGCGGTCAACAATCGGACAAGCGATGCGCTGCAAGTGCTAGATGCGGTCAACGAACAAGGCGAAATCCAGTATAGCGATTATACCGAAATGTACGACGCTATCAATGCAATATATCCATGTCCAGTCACCGAGAACACGCCCGCGCAGGAGATGGGCGCGCCGGGCAATGAACCGCTGGGAGGCGGGGAGAATGGATAGGCTCAATCGCATGTGCGTTGATTGCACAGCGCGCGGGAAAAGCTGTAACGGAACCGCCTGTACAACATGGACCGGATGCGTATATCGCAAGGCGAGTGCGAGTTATGAAAGTAGTGTTATCCCAATTATGTCAATCGAAGACTTGATGGAAAAGGGCGTATTGATAAGCGCAATCATATCGCACGCGGGAGATGGGGAGAAGGAGGGATAACATGAATATATATGTGATCACGGCGGCGCTTGCCGAACTCGCCGCGCTGAAAGCCGACATGGAGGCGGGGCGGTTGGTGCGGGTGGGGTCGAACAGGGCGCTTACGCTGGAAGAACTCGACGCTTTAGAAGAACCGACGCCGGTATATGTAAAACATCGGTATGGCGCATGGCAACAAGACGGATGGCACATTTGGAGTCCGTTTGCGGAAGACCGCGATTGTGAACTGTACGATACGCAGAACTATGGCATCACATGGGAAGCGTGGATCCGTCGCCCGACCGACGAGTAACGCGCGGCGGCGAAGTGGGAATGACACTACGGCGTACAAAGGAGGCAGAGAATGAGAACTATCACATTCACCGTACCCGGCCCGCCGCGGGGCAAGGGTAGGCCGAAGTTTGCAAGGAGAGGGCAGTTTGTCAGCACGTACACGGACGCGAAAACAGAAGCGTATGAATCGCTGGTGCGGATCGCATACGCGCAAGAGGCTAATGGCGCAGAACCACTGACCGGAGAAGCACACATCGAAGTTATCGCATACATGCCGGTCGCCGCAAGCCTATCAAACAAGCGCAAGCTGGCGCTGTGCGGATGTGGGCACACGAAGAAGCCCGACATTGACAACGTACTTAAAGCCGTGATGGATGGGCTGAATGGCGTGGCGTTCCGTGATGATGCACAGATAAGCCACATATCTGCAAGCAAGTATTACGACGCAGTTCCGAGGCTGGTGGTGGAGATTACTGAGGTACGGGAGGTGTGACCATGGTGCCGTGGGGATGGGTGGTAGTGATTGCGATATTGTCCGGGTCGTTTGGAATGATCTGCATGGCGATGCTGGCGGTGGGTGGGGATGCGGAAGAGCACGAAACGGCTGAAAGGCGTATTTACACGCTTCGAAAGGATTTTGCGGAGCAGGCGAAGGCGCTGCTTAGACTGAATTTTGAGCGTGCCGTAGTTGATAGACGGTTGCACGACATGCGCGCAGAACGGCGATTGCTGCGCGGCATGGCGCTGGGGGATGGGGAGGACGTATAAAGGCGGCTTGGAATACGAAAGGATGATAAGAATGGATTCCGATACGCGGGTTAATGATAGTGCGCGGTGCGCAAACTGCAAGCACCTTCAGATCGTAAATAGCGAACCGGTATACGCAAAGTGTTTGATCGAAGAACTTACGTTCTATCTTTGGAAAAGCGACACGCGCGCGCACTGGTGCGAACGCTGGGAGAAGCGTAAGACGATGCTCGATGATTTCTTGGAGAAATATCCCAATGCGCAGTTGTGGGTAGATGGTACGCCAAAGGTGTGTGCTGGCGTTTTGTATGCAAACAAAAAGCCATTGTGTAACGGCGAAAGGTGTGTTGACTGTTGGAATAAGCCATTAGACATGTGGCACAAAGAAAAGCCGCCCGTAGGCGGCGAGTAGTTAGATCAGGCGTTCCATTGGACAGCGGAGGGCTTTGGACAGTTTCAGCAGGTTTTGAGCGCTGGGCTGCCCGATGCCCTTTTCCCATTTGAACAGGGACTGCGGGTAGATGCCGAGTTTCCGGGCAAGTTCCGCTTGGGTAAGCCCCTGGCTTTCGCGCACGGCTACGATTTTAGATGTCGGCATGGGCGTACTCCTTTCGTTCGTATGCGGTCGAGTTCCTCGCGGATGGCTTTCAATTCTGGTTCGAACGTGGCTTTGAAAACTTGCACAGCAATGCGGGATTCGTGCATACAGCGGTTGCCGATGGCGGTGATCGCGTTGAGGTTGGACACCAGCCCGGCGACGTAGACGCGGATGCCGTTGTCGGTGTTACGCACTGGCTTCGCTCCTTTCGACCAGAAGGTCGATTTTGTCTTTGATCTCCCGGATGCCGTACCACATAGGCAGGTCAATCCGGGATTGGTCGGTATTGGGTTCGGTCGAGTAAATGTATGGGTAGGATTGGGCGTCAAAATCGATGGCATAGCCGCGATAGGGGATGCGCTTCAATGGTGGTATCCTTTCACAGTTCAATTTCGGTTGGCGTGGTGGTGTCCCAACATGCGCCGGGAAATTCGCCATCTTCGTAGGCTTGCCAGTCAAAGCCGTCGGCGTAGTCGGGGCGGGTGTAGGAACCGGGCGCGTTGAGGTTGAGGGCGTGCCTGTCGGGGGACGTTGCAAGAATGGCCTCGGTGCCATTGATTACTGCGCACAGCAGATACAGGCCGGACTTGTATAGGGGCTTGCTCATGGGTATCTCCTTCTCCCGGTCTATCGCCCGGCCGGGAGGGCGGTGGGTCAGGCGTCCAGCCAGGCGTCCAGCTTGCGTTCGACGCGGTAGGCGGCATATTCTGCGGCGGTCATAAACTGCGCGGTCGTGTAGCTGCCTTGCCATTGCGACCGATAGATCATCAGGAATTTGTCATCACCTAGTTTCACGACATAGTGATGGATGCCGTTGCTGCCGGAAGTGAAATTCGAACCGTCCCATTCGTCAAGGCATTCCTCATCGTTTTCGTCGTACTCAACGGCGATAACGTCGGTGCCCGGCTCTTGCAGGTCGGGGCGGTAGACGTACTTCCAGTTGGAACCATCCCACCACTCTAGGACTAACTCGGTATCGAAATCGTCCTCGTTCAAGAATTCCCCATCACAGAAAACGATGCGCCCGGAAGGGGAGTGCCATTCGTCGGAATAGGCGGTATACTCGATGCCGTTGCCATCCAGAAACTCGGTGATGTCGGCGCGCTCACCCTCGTCGCGGCAGGCGCCGACGTATTCGGAATATCGGCGGTTCCAGTCGCCGACATCCTCGCGCGTAGCCTGCATGTCCAGCGCGTAGATAGGATAGTCACCAAAAGACGATACCATGGATTCGGCCTCGGACAGATCGACCAGGCGGCCCTCTGATTCGTTTTCGTTGTTGATCCAGATTTCGTAAGATTTCTTCATGGGGCATCCTCCTTCAATTTGCGCGGCCGGGCTTTGAACCGGCCTGCCGCATTACGGCCCGTGGGGGCCGTGCTCTGCGATTATGGCAACGGGGCATCCGTAATGTAGTCAAGGCGCATCTGGCCGTACTTGGTAGTTGTCATGATAGGGCCGTGGTTGTCCAACAAAGCGTTTATCCAGTCGTTGCCTTTGCGCGACAGGCCATGCACGATGCGCTTGTTGTGAATGTGCTGTGACGTTCCTTTGCAGGCGGTATTGATGGTGCTGTCTCCACATGTCAATGTGATTTTCATGATGTACCCCCTTGCCCGGCCCCCTTCGTGGCCTGCGGCGTGCGTTGCGGTGGTTAGTCCATGTTGTTTGATACCAGTTCGGCCATTGCTGGGTTGGGGTGATTGCCGAGGTTCAAGACCCACCAGTATTCACGCGCGTTATCGTCGAAGCATCCGGTGCGGTATCCGTGGTAGCCCTTGCCTTTGGAGGTTACGACCTTCGCCAGCTTGTCGAATGCATCCTCGCCGAGCACATCAATGCTATTCGTGCCGGGGTTCATGTAGGTTACGCCTGCGGTTTGCGCCATCTTTTCCAAATTGGTCATGGTGTTGCCCCCTTTGTTTCATCTGTGCCAATTATAAGCCATATCGCTTACAATGTCAAGCGCGTTCTGCATGTTTAATAGTTTTGTAACATATGGCTGTGATGGTGCATATTTACACTACTTCAAAATTTAACCACGGAAAAACCTAGTAAACCTATTGACAAAGTGGTATGCTGTGGGGGAACAAAGAAGGGGGCGGACTTACTCCGTCGTTCCCCGTGAACTTAAAGCCAAGCGGAAGCTTCTGCTTCTTTAGCTTCCGTAGCCCAATAACTCGTTCGGAGAAGTATGTCTTTCAAAAGACAGAAAATCAGGAAATTGTTGGTTTATGGGGTATTTACTAGAATTAGATACGGTTGTTTGTGTATTGTGCATAGATATGACGAAGGATGTGATATGCGGTGGATGTAGATTGGAAGGCCATTAAAACGGCGTATATCACATCTACGAAATCTTATAAGACGCTGGCGAAAGAGTACGGTATTTCAACGCGAATTATAAATGATCGTGGCGGCGCCGAACAATGGGTAAAACTAAGGAAGGACTATTCAGCCAAGGTTGTGCGTAACGCCGTTTCCCGCGCGTGTGAGAAGGAATCCAACAAGCTGGCAACACTCGCGGCTGCCGCTGACAAGCTATCAAATTCCATTAACGGCGTGTTCAGTGACGTTCAGCAGTTCAACCGTTTCATAGTCCCGGAAAGTTCCGAAGGCCGCACTGAATCGGTTGAGCGCGTATATAAGAAGGCCGATACTCGCGCTATGCGTGACCTGGCCGGGGCGATTAAAGACTTGAACGCATCGCTGCGCAGTCTGCATGACCTGCCCACCCGCGCCGAGCTTGAAGCGATGGCAATCAACCGCGAACGCCTGGAGATTGAAAAGGCCAAGGCATCCCAAGGCATCCCCGACGCAGACACCACCGGCGTAGTGCTGATCCCATCCGTGCCGGATACGGGCGACACAGCGCCCACTGAATAGCCACCACTCGCTTGCGTACTCTCCCCCGCAGGCGATGGCGTTGCCTGTCGCATGTGCGATGGGCGGCATAGCACCCCGGTTCGCGGCATCATCCCACCGTGGGCCGGGGTAAATTCATATATGGAGGTCACACATGACCACGATCACCGTACAAGCCCGCGATGGCGCGTACAGCGTACAGATAGACGGACACGCATCTTATGGCCCCGCTGGGGCTGACATTGTATGCGCTGGCATATCGGGCGCGTGTTACGTGGTGGCTGAGGGCGCTCGTGCGCTGGTGGCTGCTGGGCTGGCTGATCTGTGCGACGTACAAGCCGGTGACGGGGCATTTAAGGCGCGCGTGACCACGCACGACATACACGGACGTATAGCATGTGGGTGCTGGTACGATGGCCTTGTAGGGGCGTTCTCAACGCTTGCCGCGCAGTATCCCGATAACGTGCGGGTGATGGGCGGTGGGGCGCGTGAGTGATCTACAGTATATGATAGCCGGGGATGGAACGATTGTGGGGCTGTCGCAGGATTTGGCCGCGACGCTGCAATCAATCGCCGTGGAACAGGCTACGACGCGAGAACAACTCAAGTCGGTTTTTAGGCTGCTGGAAGAACAGCGCGAGGCAAACAAGGCGCTTAACACGCTGACGTTATCGGTGCTGTCGGCCACGGACGAAATCAAGCGGCTGCGCAAGGATGTGGACGACATGCGGTGCAAGCCGCTGCCGGATGAGATCACACGGATGCAGGTGGACATGGACGCACTCAAAGGCAAGCCGGGCAAGCGCTGGGACATGATACAGACGGTAGCCATCACGTCGATTGTCACGGGCGTTGTGGGGTTCGTGGTGGCTAAGTTACTGGATTGATACAAGGTGTTCGGCCAAGGAGGGATGACGGTTTCGGACATCGCATTGCGCAACGTATGCGATTGTACATACATTGCGCCGACATACTGAAAGGGTGATACGGATGCAAAGCAGATGGAAGTCCCCGGTACTGATCGCGGCGGTCATCGCGCAGGTGGTGTCGCTGCTGATCCTGTTCGGGCTGATCGATACCACGTTGGGCGACAAGATCAACCAGGCGGCGGCGCTGCTGCTGCAAGTGCTGGCGCTGGTGGGTGTGGTGAACAACCCCACTAACCCGGACGGGCTTTAGGATCGCGGCGCACATCCATGGATTGCGTCTATGGCGGCTGGATGCGTCCGGTCGCTGCATAGTCGCTTAGCTCAGTCGGTTAGAGCAACGGCCTTATAAGCCGTAGGTGCACGGTTCGATCCCGTGAGCGACAACCAATGCCTGCAAAGCCGAAACGCTGCGTTCCACGTGGCGCATTAATGTAGGCAATGCGGGCGTTTTTGAAAGGTGGTGATGGCATATGCAGCAACCGATAGACAGGCGCGTTGTGTGGGCTCCACAGCCCCGACAGGCGGCGTTCATGTCGCGCCCCGAGTACGAAGTGCTATACGGTGGCGCCGCTGGCGGTGGAAAAACGCAAGCCCTACTCGCCGAAGCTCTCCGTCAGGTGCATATCCCGCACTACCGGGCGATTATATTCCGAAAGAAGTTCCGCGAACTCGAACACATGATCGATACTTCGAGGAAAATATACCAGGCGGCATTCCCCCGCGCTGTGTTCAATGCAAGCTCGTACTTTTGGAAGTTCCCCAGTGGCGCGAAAATATACTTCGCCAACATGCAATCGTCCAGCTTCAAGGAAATCTATCAGGGGCAAGCGTATGACTTTGTCGCGTTCGACGAGCTGACCCACTTCACGTGGGACGAGTACAGCTATATGTTTTCTCGCTGTCGTTCCAGCGGCCCCGGTCTGCGCAACTACGTTCGGGCAACCAGTAACCCCGGCGGAGTAGGCCACGGCTGGGTAAAGGATCGGTTTATCACTATCGCGCCGCCTATGACAACCATTGTGCGCAAGGATGATCTAACCTATCCTGACGGAACGATACATCACGTCGAGCGGTCAAGCATTTTTGTGCCGTCGCGAGTGTTTGACAACCCAATCCTGATGGCGAACAGCCCGGAGTACATTGCCAACATGGCGATGATGCCGGAAGCCCAGCGGAACGCGCTGCTGTATGGATCGTGGGACAGCTTCAGCGGGCAAGCGTTCATCGAGTGGAGGGATGAACCAGACCACTACGCCGACCGGAAATGGACGCACGTCATTGACCCGTTCGACCCCCCGGAGCACTGGCGCATTTATCGTGGGTTTGACTGGGGTTTGGCAAAACCGTACTCGGTCGGTTGGTACGCCGTGGACACCGAGCGGCGCATATACCGCATACTGGAACTGTACGGCTGCACGCGGGAACCCAATACCGGCGTGAACGAGCATCCGGGCGAGATAGCCGCGCATATCCGCGAGATGGAAACGACGCACCCGTGGCTCAAGGGCAAGCGGATCAACGGCATTGCTGACCCTGCCATATTCGCAGCGGACGCAAGCGGGGAATCCATTGCGGCGATGATGGAGCGTTCTCCGAACTTCATCCGCTTTGATCGCGGCGACCATACGCGCATTGCTGGCAAGATGCAATTCCACTATCGCATGTCGTTTGACAGCATGGGCAAGCCGATGTTCCAAGTGTTCAAGGGATGCAAGCATTTTATCCGCACGTTCCCCACGTTGGTGTACGACGAAAAGCATCTGGAGGACATCAACACGGAGCAGGAAGATCACGCCTACGATGAATGCCTAGCTGGAAGAACAAAGGTTATCACTGCTGACGGCCAAAAGAATATTAAATCGCTTGTTGGCACCGAAGGATACGTATATTCCAGCGATGGAGCGCTGCACAGATACCACGATTGCCGTATGACACGGGAGTTTGCTCCGGTATTTACAATCATATTGGAAGATGGTACGAAGTTTAGGGCAACCGCAAACCATCCGGTGATGTTGGCGA
>JBAYVX010000002.1:0-26885 GCA_041674365.1 Kiritimatiellales bacterium
AGCAGCATGTGAATGTCGCCGTGGCCGTGCGGCTTGAGGATGAGTTTGTATTTTTCGGCCAGCGCGAGGCGTCCGTCGTTGTCGGCGATGGCGGGGACGAGTTCCTGCTTGAGGATATGAATCTGTTCTTTTTGGAGGCCGAAGAAGTTATGGGCTTCGAGCGAGGCGCGGGTTTTGGAGTCGGTGTCGTCGGAGACCATGATGATGAATGGAACCGGGCGCGGATTTTCCATGCGCGCTTCCATGGCTTTGAGACAGGCGGCGTAATGGGCGAGGTAGGGGGTGGGTTCGGTGACTTCGACGGGGATGTCGAGTTTGATGCCGGAGTAGCCGAGGCGCTCACCGAGTCCGCCCGCGACGAGGACGACGGCGGTTTTTTCGAAATGCGCTTTGCCGAGTGCTTCATAGCGGTCGTATTCGGCGTCGAACCGGGTCAGGTCAACCATGTCGGGCTGATGCGGCACAAAGCCTTCAAACGGATTGGCACCGGCTTTGGCTTCGGCGAGCAGTTTCCGGGCATTGGAAATGTAGCCGGTCAGTCCGCCGGGATAGGAGCCGTTGATGTGCGCGAGGCTTTGCAGAAAAACGGCTTTGGCATCATCGTTGGTTCCGGGATCATCCCAGTCGGCAAAAAGGTGTTCCTGTCCAGCCGCCAGCAGTTCTATAACCAGCGCCTGTTCATTTGTGCTTTCAGTCAATGGATTCATGCTCACGGGAAGTACCTCTTTTAGAAGCCGGGGGCTAAGATAGATAGGAACAGCAGTAATCTGAAACGACGGGAACCTTCAACTTAAATTTGCTGTTGGCCGGAACCGTGAAAGAGGTGCCTTCTTTGAAGGTTTTCCATTCGGTTTCACCGGGGAGCAGTACATCCATCTGGCCGCCGAGCATTTCCATGATTTCAGCGGCTTCGGTGCCGAATTCATAGTCGCCGGGCATCATGATGCCGAGAGTCTTTTTTGTTCCGTCGGCAAACAGGACGGTACGGCTGGTGACTTTGCCGTCAAAATAGATATTTGCTTTTTTGACGATGGTCACGTTTTTAAATTCAGACATGGTTTCCTCCTTTGTTTCTTATGATTCTGAAAGTCGTTTTTTCGGGGCTTCAAAGAGCATGGCGTGGGCTTCGCGCAGGATTTCCGGAATACGGTCGGCAAAAGGGCTGTCTTTGAGCGCGTCGGTGAGATCAACATCGTCAAGTCTGGCGGCGTTCTGCCCGGGGAACCAGTGGTCGGCGTTGCCAAGCAGGTTGTAGCGCATTTTACCGAACTCAACCATGTCGAGCCCTTTGGCAAACGTCCATAGACGCAGGATTTCCGGAATATTGATTTCGCCGGGGGTGTCGATTTGGCGCGGAAGGCCTTTATGCCAGCCGTGCGTCCAGTCGGCGCCAAGTTCTTTTTCCAATGCTTGGAAAAGTTTGGCCTCGATTTTTCCAATGGTTGGAACCCTATTGCATAGGGGCGCACAGTGTTCTTGATCTTCGCAGCTGGTTTCCATCCCTTGGACGGCGGCGACGTGTTCGTCGAAGTCGGATGGGCGCGAAGCGCCGATGGAGAGGGTGTGGACTTCGGAGCGGCGCAGGCAATAGAGATCGTTGAAGGCCATCGGAGAGAGTGGCTGGCAAAGGTCGGTGAGCAGCGGCGGCGGTTCGTAGAGTTTTCCGCCTTTGTCGTTGGGGCTGATGATGAGTACGCCCATATCCTGTTTTGCAGCGGCTTCGACCGGGGCCCAGTTGATCGGATGATAGACAAAGTACCAGTGGAGGTTGACATAGTCGAAGAGGCCGGTGTTGATGGCTTTGATGACGGGATCGGGCGGGCCGTGGGTGGAGAAGCCGTTGAAACGGATGCGCCCCTCTGTTTTGAGCTGCTCAATGGCGGGCATGCAGCGGAGCGCCTGTTCGAGGGTTTCGTCGTTGTTGATACCGTGAATAGCGAGCAAATCGACATAGCTGAGCTTCAATGCCGCCATGGAGGTTTCAAAGGTTTCGAGAAATTCTTCGGGCGTGTCTTGAGGGTTGATTTTGGTTTGAACAATGATTTCGTCGCGCGGGAGCGTCGGTAGAATTTTACCGAGTTGGTATTCGGAAGTGCCGTAGCCGCGCGCGGTTTCAATGTGGTTAATGCCGAGGTCGAGCGCGTAACGGATGCAGGCCTCAAGGTTTTTCTGGTTTTTTTCGGTGACACTTTTGCGAGCCTCTTCATCGTCCTGCCAGCTTTGCAGGTAGCGCATGCCGCCGCAGGTGATGACGGGCATTTGCAATCCGGTTTTTCCGAAACGGCGTTTGGGCACAGACACGGCTACCCTCCAAAGGCGATGATGATGCTTAGCGAAACCGCCGAGAGCAATGTGCTGACGACGATGATATGTGCGGCGAGGTCGCGGTCGCTGCCGAAGATGTCGGCCAGAACATAACTGGCGACGGCGGTCGGGCAGGCGAGATAGATGAGGAGTATCTGGCGTTCGACCGCCGGCAGGTTCCAGAGAAGCGCGAGGCCGAGGCCGATCAGCGGCTGGATGAATACTTTGATAGAGGCCGCGCTCAGCGAGTAGAGCAGTCCGTTGCCGATTCCTTTGAAGGAGAGCGAGGTGCCGATACTTAACAGCGCCAGCGCCAGCGCTGCGCCGCCCAGCGCGGATAGGGATCGTTGAATGGCGGTCGGGAAATGTATCCCGAGGAAGTTCAGCAGGAGGGCGGCCGCGCAGGAGATGAGCAGCGGGTTGGTCGCGAGCTGTTTGACGAACAGTTGAACCGTTTTCCATGTGCCGAGTCCTTTGCGGTCGCTGTGCGCGAGCAGGACAGAGACGGAAAGGATGTTGTAGAAAACAATGGCCGGAGCCAGGGCGACGGTGGCCAGAGCCTCGACGCCGGGGGTGAGGGCGGCCATGGAATAGAGGATGACCGGCAGCCCGATGAAGGCGTTGTTAGAGCGCGCCGAGCCCTGAACAAAGGCCCCGATGGATTTGGGTTTGAGCCGCAGAATCAACGCAGCAAGATAGGCGACCAGTGCGGATCCGCAGGTTGCTGCAACCAGCAGAACAGATATCCGTGTGACATCACCGGAATTAAAAGAAGCGTTGGTTACTTTGTCGAGCAGGAGCGCCGGCAGGGCGACCCAATAGGTCAGCCGATTGAGACTCTTGGCGAGGCTGTCAGAAAAAAAACCGGTACGGCAAAGCAGTTTTCCCAGGGCAATGATCAGGAAAATCGGCATTAGGCTGTTGAGTACATACATGGCAAAATAGAGTAAAGAGGCTGAGGGTGTGAGACAAGTGGAAAGACGCCCAACCGTTTCGGTTGACATCAATGGTCATTTCCGTACAATGCGCGCTTCTTTTTTACGGCGGCGGGATAGCTCAGTTGGTAGAGCAGAGGACTGTCCGCTCCGGCGGATCTGCCGAAGGCAGAAAAATCGGATTTGCAGTCCTTATAGCGATAAGTAATGCTGTCGCCTTAAGATAGTAGAAGAATTTGAGTGTGGCGGGATAGCTCAGTTGGTAGAGCAGAGGACTGAAAATCCTCGTGTCCCCGGTTCGATTCCGGGTCCCGCCACCAGTCTGAAAACAGGGCTGAGCATGGGTATCTACGACAGAGACTACATGAAAGCGCCGCAGGCGCAGAACAAGCCGGCAAAACCTTCTTTATGGCAGCAGTTTCGCTTTTGGCTTTGGATGCTTTTTCGCAAAGGGGAAAAGAAATAAGCAGTGAGCGGTGCGTAAGAATTATTTTTCAACCCGAAGTTCATTTGCAATTGAGATATCCATTTACGAGTCGAGTAAACAAAAACAGCTCAAAGATGAATGTAAATCCGGTTGACGGCGAAATTTAGGCTGTGTACAAACATAATTCATGCGTAGGAATAATCGGGGCTGGATATAACGAGTCCGCCGGAGGAGTTCAGAAAGGTATCTTTGGTGCAGTAGTGCCAATAGCTGTAGCAGTTTGATGCAGGTTTGTTTAGAAATCACAAAATCAAATGAGAGTGTTGTTTTAGAACTCTCATGAAGTATGTTTCGAAATTCAAGGGGTATTCTTATGATCGGTCGCACCAACATTTTATTATTTATGGTTGATCAGGTAATGGTTTCGACGCTGAGGGCTTATGGCGGAAAGCTTTGCCAAACCCCCAATCTGAACCGGCTTGCAGAGGAAGGTCTGGTTTTTGATCGAGCATACACGACATCATCGCTTTGTTCTCCGGCGCGTGCCTCCGTATTTACAGGTGTGCTGCCGCATCGGCATGGTATTTTAAATAATGTCACGAACGCCAGCTATGGACGACCCGAGCTGTCTGAAGAGCAGCCCGTTTTATCCCAGGAGTTAAATCGGGCCGGCTATGCCTGTGGATATTACGGGAAATGGCACATTGGCATTGAAAAAGGTCCTGTTGACTACGGTTTTTCAGGTACAGCCTATCCGGGATATGGCCTTCCCAGTGATTTCGTTGCCGAATATGATGACTTTTTAAAGAGAAACGGGCACGCTGGTCTGGAATATATCAATGTGTCTAAAATCAAATCCGGGACGCCGTTAAATAAGGTACACCTTCCTTTTAATCACCCTGACAACCCTGAAATCGGGTGCGAATGTTACAGTGGTGTGATTGATGTCCCCTCAGAGTTGTCTCCTTCTGGGTATATTGCACAGGAGTCAATAGAGTATCTGAGAAAACACAAAGAGGATCCCTTTTTCTTGGTCTCCGCTTTTTGGGGGCCCCATCACCCTGCGCTACCTTCGCCGGAATTTGCAGGAACGCACGACCCTTCTTTGATTCCGGAATGGCCAAACTACAATGACGACCTAAGCGATAAACCTCGAATTCAAAGCCGCTATGTGAAAAACCTGCACCGTACTTTGGATCGAGACGGCTGGGCCGGATGGCAGGAGATTGTGGCCGCTCATTTCGACTTCATGAGTATGATCGATGCTCAAATCGGACGGGTTCTGGATGAGCTTGCTCAGTTGGGGTTGGATAAAAATACGATTGTTATTTTCACGTCGGATCACGGAGATACGTTAGGTTGTCATGGCGGCCAATGGGATAAGGGGCCGTATATGTATGAAGAAACCTATAGGGTTCCTCTGATTGTAAGGGGCCCGGGAATCCGTGCCGGCAGACATAATAGTTCCCTGGTGAGTAATATGGATCTCTTTGCGACGGTTCTGGACCAGGCGGGGGTTTCAGTTGCAGGAACAACAGATTCGATTAGTCTTCGGCCAATTATGCAGGGAGATAAAGAAACTGTCCGTGACTGTTTGGTCGGGGAATTTCATGGGTTTGACAGCCGCGGATCTTTTTTACAACGGATGCTGTTAAAAGATAATCTGAAATATATTTACAATCCATCCGATTACGATGAGCTGTACGATTTGCAAAAGGATCCTGACGAGCTTAAGAATCGGATTAACGACCCTTCCTATCAACAAGCCGCGCAGGTTTTAAAAAAGGCACTGACTGCAGAGATGACCCGCACGAAAGATCCGTTTGCTCCGTTTGCCGGGGCTCTAATGGGGCTTGAGTAATTGTGACCTGAGCGCCTCGTTCAAGATGCCAATGATCTGCTCTACAGTGTGACGCTTCTTCATTCCTGAGTCCTCCTTCTCGGTTTTTACCACGGAGAACTCTCACTTCAAGCCGTCCAGTTCTATGGGCTCAGGTCACAACGACCGGCCGGATTTTAACCGGCCCTATTACCACACTCCTATCGGATCAGCTAGTGGACGAATCGCTTCTATTTGCAGTTGATTGAGCTTTTGCAACAGCCCGGCTTGTAGCTTGATGTCAGTATTCCACAGGTTATGTTTTTCCTGAGGGTCGTTTTTCAGGTCAAACAATTCTCCTTCATCGGTGCCTGAGTAGATGCTTAGTCTATATCCCTTGTAAACAACAGTCCGCAGGCCGTTTCCTTCAACCAGAACGCCATCATGTATTTTAGTTTGTTCTGTAATTAACGGAATAATACTTTTGGCTGTAACTTTCGGTTTTGAGATTCCAGCCAGGTCTAAAATAGTCGGCATAAGGTCATAGCTCAGTATCTCATCATCAACCACTCCGGGCGCGAACAGCTTCGGATAAGACATAATAAAGGGAACTCTTATCAACCCTTGGTAGTGATAAGGCCCTTTAAGAGCAATGCCATGATCGCCCAAAAGCTCCCCATGGTCTGAAATAAAGAAAATCACTGTATCGTCATATAAGCCGTCTTCTTTTAAATAGCTGATGACTTTGCCTATTTGTTTGTCCAGAAGCGATATCATACCATAGTAATGGGCTATAACCTGTTGCCAGTCAGATGCAGAATGTTTCTTGAAACTCTTCCAATTTCCTTTGTCACTGGAGTTATCTTTTTCATAGTAGGTTCTGAAATGACTCGGCAAAGCATCAAAATCACTCTCTTCTGCCGGAATAGGCAACGGCATATCATCCGGATTATACATATCTCTGTATTGGGCGGGCGGATCAAAGGGATGATGCGGATCAAAAAATGAGCAATGAAGCAGAAACGGCTTGTCCGAATTCCGGTTTTTCAGCATGTCTATGGCTTTATCCGCTGTCCATGTACTGCGATGAACTTCTTCAGATATCGGAGACGCATTTGTCTGTAAAGGAGCGTCCGGGTGTTCTTGAACTACGTGATGGTTTGCTGATTCCCAAAGTTCAGGATGATGCTCCTGAATGAATTTAAGATAGTTTGATTTATATCCCTCAATAAATTCCACCTTTTCAAATCCATAGTAGGGAAAATCATCTGGGATTTCTCCCGGTTCAGTTATTTTTTTCCCGTTACAAGTCTGCACATATTTTTTTTCTTCGTCCCTGCTTAATGCGCAGTTGGTTTTGTCATAAAATCTGCTAATGGGATTCAAATGCATTTTCCCACTCGCTAACGTTTCATATCCGGCCTGCCGCAGCAGTTCCGGATAGGTTGCAAAATAATCAGGCAGGCGAACCCCGTTTATAGAAGATCCGTGAACACTCGGATACAACCCTGTAATCCATGAGCATCTTTGAGGAACGCAAAGAGGCAGATTGCTGTATGCATTCGAAAACCGTATGCCCCGCCTTGACAAGGCGTCGATA
This sequence comes from Kiritimatiellales bacterium, assembly GCA_041674365.1. Classification (GTDB taxonomy): domain Bacteria; phylum Verrucomicrobiota; class Kiritimatiellia; order Kiritimatiellales; family Tichowtungiaceae; genus Tichowtungia. The sequence continues at coordinate 7,086 of JBAYVX010000002.1, forward strand.
TTCGGAGTTTGAACAATGGAATTCCCACTGCAACCTAATGCGTCGTATCTCATCTGATCGACAATAAAGATTAGAAAATTCGGTTTCATAATTCAGTCCTTGTCCTTCATAAATACAAAAACCCCATGGCTGACCACAGACGTTCTGTACTCAACTTTTACCCTTCGCACGGCTTCAGGTGAAAGCTGTGCAGCTCTTGGTTTAGAGTGCTCAACTCTCCCGTGATCACTCAGGTGCCAAACTATAACGCTGTACTTCGCGTTCCGGCCTTTGTGCGCTATCTTTTTTACACGCACAGTTGGCCTCCCGGCTTACAGATTAGTTGCAATCTTCCGGGGTAAAACAGGGCAATACAAGTAGAATGTACGGGTAAATTGGGTTTACGGAATGCTCCATTTTACTCAATATTCACAATAGTTTGCCGTAGTTTTTAGCAAAACGAGAAAAAGAGGTGGCGGAGGAGGAGGGATTCGAACCCCCGATACCTTGCGGTACACACGATTTCGAGTCGCGCGCCTTCAACCACTCAGCCACTCCTCCGCGAAAAGGTGTTACAAGGTAGTGTCTTCGGGAGACTCTGCCAAGCCATTTTCAAACGGTTCTGCGGACTCGTCCGGCAAGGAATAAATGGAAGACAGGTCGGGTTTTGGAGTGCTATCCGCTGTTTGCCGGTTGATAAATTCCCGGGCAAGCAGACGGTAGGCGTTGGCGCCTTTGGATGCCGAATCGTATTCGGTAATCGGCTGGCCGTGGCTGGGTGCTTCGCTCAGTCGCACACTGCGCGGAATGAACGTTTTGTAGAGCCGGTCACCGAAATGTTTCTGAACTTCTGCGGCCACCTGCTGAGCAAGATTGGTGCGTACGTCGTACATCGTCAGTACAATGCCCTCGATGGAGAGGCCGGGATTGCCGGCGCTGCGCACCTGCTCGATCACACTCACAATCACGCTCAAGCCTTCCAGCGCCAGATATTCCGCTTGGATCGGAATAACGATTGAATCGGCTGTGTAGAGCGCGTTCATGAACAGAATGCCGAGCGACGGCGGGCAATCCAGCAGGATCACATCGTATTCGTCCTGTTCCACAATCGGGCGCAATGCGTTTTTCAGGCAGTGCAGATAATTGTCCATGCGGGCAATGGCAATTTCGCAACCGGCCAGATCAAGCTCCGAGGGAATCAGGTGTAATTTCTTGGTTGCGGTCGGCTTAATCAGCGTCCGGACATCTACTTCGCCGAGCAGCGCGGAATAAATACTTGCACCTTCCTCCTTTGCCAGACCCAGCGCGCTCGTCGCATTGGCCTGCGGATCGAGGTCGATCAGCAGAACATTTTTACGGCGTTCGGCCAGCGCGGCGGCCAGATTGACGGCCGTCGTCGTTTTACCGACGCCGCCCTTTTGATTCGCGAGTGCAATAACTTTAGTGCTCATGTACGGGCTAGAATAGCTCATAAGCCAGCACGCTCAACCCGAAAATAGCGGCGGTTTCAGTTCGCAGGATCTGATTCCCGAAAGTGACGGGGATTGCGCCCGCCGCGACAGCGGCATCCATTTCCTCTTTGGTGAAGTCGCCTTCCGGCCCGATCAGCAGCGCAGCAGTCTGAATTTTTGATTTTTCCAATGTCTGGAAAACTTCCCGGAAGGGTTTCGCGTCGGGATGTAATGATCCAATGAAAATCACATCCTGCTTTCCAATGGTTGCCTCTCCACTTCGTTTCGTTGCCGTCGCAATAGCGTCGGCCTCTCTCGACTTCGTCTCGGGTGGAAAAACCTCTGTGCCCCAATGCAGTTGGTTTTCCAAAGATTGGAAAATCGGAAGCCAGGCGGTGCCGCACTGCTGGGCGGCGTTACGGATAATTGCTTCTCCGCGTTCGGCCATCTTTTCGATTTTACCGGCGGGCAGGCTGGCGTTTTTCGTGATAACCGGCTGAATGCGCCGGACGCCTAGCTCGGTCGCTTTTTGCAGGATCAGTTCGAAGCGGTCGGGTTTGCAGACGGCTTGAATCAAAGTAATTTCGACAGGCGGCGGCGGAACCGTTTCGCGCGAAGTGATCCGGACGGTTACCTCTTTTTTTGTAACGGAATCTACAACGCCTTCGGCGCGCGTTCCCTCTCCGTCGAACAGCGTCAGCTCCTGACCCGCCTCAACGCGCAGAACCCGTGCGAGGTGGTGCGCCTCTTCGGGCGAAAGAGAGACGAGATTGCCACTCAGTTCACCGGGAGGTACGAAGCTGTTGATTCTCATTGCGCTTTCTCGAGTATCCGTTTGCGGTCGTAGAAAACTTTGGCCGCTTTATTCATTTTCTGCATCAGCGGGAAATGTTTCTCGTTCAGGACGGAGACGGCTTCTTCGAGTTTTTTCTTCTCTTTGCTGCTGAGCCCCTGCGGGATTTCGATCTGCACAACAACGTGCTGATCGCCGGTGCCGTAGCGCGGGCTCGTGATCCCTTTTCCCTTCATGCGGAACACCTTGCCGCTTTCGGTGCCGGCGGGAATTTTCAGGGCTGCGCTGCCGTGGATTGTCGGTGCGTGCACTTCGCCGCCGAGCATGGCGATATGGAAGGGGACGGGCACTTCGCAGATAATGTCGAGGTCGTTGCGACGGAAGAACTCGTGTTCGCGGACGTGCAGCACAATATACAGGTCGCCGGCCGGGCCGCCGCGCAGTCCGCCTTCGCCCTTGCCGGCGATGCGCAGCCGTGAGCCGGTTTCGACGCCGGAAGGAATCTTTACATCGATGGTGCGCTTGTTGCGAACCAGTCCCTGTCCGTGGCAGGATGTGCAGGGTTTTTCGATCACCTGGCCGGTGCCGCGGCAGGTGGGGCAGGTCTGGCGAAACTGAATAAAGCCGCCGCCGCTGATGACCTGTCCTTGACCTTTGCAGGTTGCGCAGGTTTTTCGACCCGAGCCGGGTTCCGCACCGCTGCCTTTGCAGTGATCGCAGGTTTCGTTGACGTTAATGCGGATTTCGCGCGAAGAGCCAAGCACGGCCTCTTCAAAATCGATGTCCAGGTCGAAGCGCAGATCGGCGCCTTCCTGCGGGGCGTTGGGATTATGGGAACGTCCGCCGCCGAAAAAGTTTTCAAAAATACTGCCGCCGCCGCCCGAGGCGCCCATAAAGGTGCGCAATGCTTCTTCGAGGTCGATTCCGCCGCCGCCGAATCCGCCGCCGCCCGCTCCGCGACCCGCGCCGAACGCGGCATGGCCGAACTGGTCATACTGCTGGCGTTTCGAGGCGTCGCTGAGCACCTCGTAGGCTTCGGAAACCTCTTTAAATTTTTCTTCGGCGGCTTTGTCGCCGGGGTTTTTATCGGGGTGATACTGAATGGCCATTTTGCGGTAGGCCTTCTTGATTTCTTCGGCGGACGCGCCTTTGGCAACACCCAGTACTTCGTAATAGTCTCGTTTCTGGTTGGGCATTATTCAGATTCCTTTGCTTCTGCCGGTTCAGCAGGACCGCTGGAGACGATCACTTGCGCGGCGCGCAGCAGTTTGTCGCCGAGCATATAACCGCGGCGCACCTGTTCCAAAACGGTTTCGGCCGGTTTATCCGACGGCATGTGCAGAATGGCTTCGTGGCGATGCGGATTAAACGGCTCGCCGACCGCGTCAATGGGAGTCACGTTGAATTTTTTCAGCACGTCGAGCAGCTGGTTATAAACCATTCGGAAGCCTTCAGTGACGGCGCTGTCGGTCTGATGCGATTCGGCGCTCTTGAAGCCCATTTCAAAATGGTCAATCACCGGCAGCATTTCCAGAAACAGCGATTCGTTGGCGAAAAGAAACAATTCATTGCGTTCGCGCTGAGTCCGCTTGCGAAAGTTATCAAAGTCTGCCTGAAGACGAAGCATCTGAAGTTTCAAGGGCTCCTCTTCCTCCTTTTGAATCACGGCCGGTTCAGCGGCCGGCTCTACCGGCTCCGGTTTTTCTTCATGTTTCTGTTTTTTGCTCATTATTAAAACTCCTGTTTTTCCAATGATTGGAAGATTTACGGACGTTTTTTCCGAAGTTTGGAAAAAACGGCTCCAAGGGTTGGGAAAAGTACGGATTCGGGCGGGTTTAGTCAATGCCGGAGAGGGGAGGCCGGGGTTTAATGGATTTTAAGGGCAAGCAGGGTCATGTCGTCATACTGCTGTTGCGCTCCGACATGCAGGGCGAGCCGGCTTTGAATGGCCTCAATGAGGGTCTCTACTCCGCTGGATGATTCGGTGTCGATCGTTTTTAACAGCTGGTTTGTGCCCCATTCTTCATTTTTGTCATTGAGCGCTTCGGTGATGCCGTCGGTATAGACAACGATGACATCACCGGTGGCGAGCTGAATGGAGGTGTCTTGGATGGCGCCGTCGAAGACTTCTGTATTTGCCAGACCGATAGCGATGCCGGCAGCGTCGAGCGCTTCTGCTGTGCCGGTGCCGGCGCGTTTGAGTAGCGGGCGCTCGTGGCCGGCACGGGCGAATTTGAGTTCACGGGTGCGGGTGTTGAAGACCATGTAAAGCATGGTGATGAACATATCTTCGGCAAGATTGGCGCTCAGAACGCGGTTCAGTTCCGACAGGATGCGTGAAGGGCTCTGTTCCTGTGGAGCGCGGGCGCGCAGAACACCTTGACAGACGGCCATCATCATGGCTCCGCCGATGCCTTTGCCGGATACGTCGGCAATGGCGATGCCGATATGCTCGTCGTCGATGCGGATGAAATCATAGTAGTCTCCGCCGATGTTGAAGGCGGGCAGATTGTAGGCGGCGAGCCGGATTCCTTCAAGTTGCGGCAGGTGCTGCGGCAGCAGGGACATTTGAATCTGCTGTGCAGCTTGCATATCGCGGTCGAGCTGCCGTTTACGGTCAAGGTCGGCTTTAAGTCCGGTGTAGTGGACGGGCACGGAAGCCTGATCGGCCATCGCCTGAAGCAGATTAAGGTCTCCGGGCGTGAAGGGCTCCCCGTCGGTGCGGTTGGCGAGAGCAATAACGCCGAGGACTTCGTTACCGAAGCGCATCGGAACGATCAGCAAAGAATGGATTTTGAGAAAAGCGTCAGCATAGTTCGGAACGCGGGCATCTATTTCCGCATCTTCTATAATAATGCCGTTACCGACCGCAGCGGCAGTGCCGATCAGTCCTTCGCCGGCCTCTACAGGGCGTGTTTTGACCAGCGTTTCAAGATACTGGGATTTAGCCAGAAGCTGTTCGGTGTGTGCCTGATCGGCATCATAAAGTGGCGGGAAAATACCGGAGACGGCGTGTGCAAAGAGCTGTGTGCGCGCCGTGTTATAAAGATAAATGACCCCGGCGGCGGATTTTCCGGTCTTGGTGGCGAAAAAGAGGACGCGCTTGAGAAGCGATTCGATATTGATTTCTTCCGCATCGGCAAAGACCTCGCCGATGTTATGAATGAAATCAAATATCACCTCGCGCTCCTGCCTGAGGCCCATGTTCTGTTTCCGGAGCTTCCGGCTTCTGCAAAACACTCGGCAGAGCACGGCAGACGTTATGGCGCCGAGCAGAAAAATCGGAATTGAAAAGATCCAGACTGACAGGTGTTCTTCCATAAAAGGGTTCAATTAAGCCGGTTTACATCCGCTTTCAGGTATTCTATGACACGTTTAAAGCGGGGGCGGTTTTCCTCATTGAGCTCAACCAGCGTTTCGTGCGCCTGTAGTGCGGTCTCGGCCAGTTCTTTTTTTGTGGCCGAAGCGGTGGCCAGTGGCGCGGCGGCTTGGTCTGGCATTTCGTGACCGTGAGCGTGGCTGTAGTGGGCAATCACTTGATCCACGCCGAGAGTCGCCAGCAGCTGGGCGTTCTTATCAGACAGGTTGATCAGTTCCAGAGTCTGCCCTTTCAGTTTCAACCGTCCGGCAAGTCCGGCGAGCACGCCCATAAAGGTGCTGTCCATGCCAATGCATTCAGCCAGATCGAGCACAACTGTGGAGACCGGTTGCTTGGCGGTAATTTCCGAAAGGAACTGTTTCAGGGTCGCGCTGACTTTAAACGATCCGCGGCCGGTCACCCTCACAAAAACTTTTTTGTCCGCAATGGCGGCCTGTAAATCATCGTTGGTTTGTTCTGCTCCAGGCATAAATCAGAATTTCCTTAATTTCAAACGGCTGAAGTCTAGTCGGCACCATCAGTCAGTGCAAATGATAAGATGCAAAACCTTATTTCACTGAATCAATGATTACAACGCATTCCCCTTTTACGGTTCGTCCGCCGAAATGCTGCCGGATTTCTGGCGGCGTCCCGCTGAGAAGTTCCTCAAATTTTTTGGTCAGTTCACGCGCCACAAAGACGGAACGTTCTGCACCCATTACCGCTTCGATCTCTTCGAGCAGTTTCAACAGACGGTAAGGGGATTCGTAAAAAATCGCGGGAACCGGCAGGGCCGCGCACTGCTCCAGAATCCGCCGCCGCGCGCCGGTTTTGCGCGGCAGGAATCCGGCAAAGAGAAACCCGTGTCCGCCGAACCCGCTCAGTGCCAGTGCAGTCGTTACGGCTGTTGGCCCCGGTGCGGAAGTGATCCGTACACCCGCCGCGCGGCAGGCTTCGACCACGCGCACGCCGGGGTCGGAAATGCACGGCATGCCGGAGTCGGTCACCATCGCTACGGCTTCACCAGTGCGGATGCGCGCGATAATTTCGTCGCACCGCTGCGCCTCGTTGAATTTATGGCAGCTGATACAGTGCGTTTTGATTCCAAAATGATTCAGCAGATTGCGCGTGGTGCGCGTGTCCTCCGCGATAATCAACGAGGCTTCCTTGAGCGTTTCAATGCCGCGTGCGGTCATATCGCCGAGGTGACCGATCGGAGTTCCGACAATATACAGACCCGCATCCATTAGAAATTCTCCAGTTCTTCAATCACTTCACACAGCGGCAGTCCGACGACATTGGAATAGGAGCCGTCGATTCGTCGCACCATGCCTGCCGCGCCGTTTTGAATTGCATAGGCACCCGCCTTATCCAACGGATTGCCGGTCGCGACGTAGGCCGCAATCTCTTTCTCGGAAAGGTCGCGGAACAGCACGGCGGTCGTCACGTGAAAACAGACCGTTTTTCCTGCTGAATGCAGGCAGACGCCGGTGATCACTTCGTGAAGTTTACCGGAAAGCAGCCGCAGCATCGCTTTGGCGTCATCGGCATCTTCCGGTTTACCAAGAATGTGCCCTTCAGCGGACACCACTGTGTCGGCACCGAGCACGACGGTTCCGGAAGCGATTTGAATACTTTCCGCTTTTTCGCGCGCCGTGCGAACAGCGTACTCCACCGGCGTCTCGCCGGCATGCAGCTTTTCATCGGATTCCGGCCGGATCACTTCGAACGCGAGGTTCGCGCTTTTAAGCAGTTCGGCGCGCCGCGGCGACGTACTGGCCAGAATCAGTTTTTGGTTGGTTTCCATAGGTTGGAAAGATAGCATCGAACTGTTTTTAGAAAGCAGAGGATAAACAAAGCATGAAGAAATACCACTTCAATAAACGGGTTCTGGTCACCGGTGGCGCCGGTTTCCTCGGCTCCCATCTGTGTGAAGCTCTTCTGAAGCATGACTGTGATGTCGTTTGCGCCGACAACTTCTTTACGGGCCGGCGCGGCAACGTGGAGCATCTGCTGAACAATCCCCGCTTCGAGATTCTGCGGCATGACATTACCTTTCCGCTGTTTGTTGAGGTCGATGAAATTTATAACCTCGCCTGTCCGGCCTCACCGATCCACTACCAGCACGATCCGGTACAGACCACCAAAACCAGCGTGATTGGTGCGATCAATATGCTGGGTCTCGCCAAACGGGTTGGCGCGAAAATTTTTCAGGCTTCGACCAGCGAAGTTTATGGCGATCCCGACGTTCATCCGCAGCCCGAAAGCTACTGGGGGCGTGTCAATCCCATCGGCACCCGCTCCTGCTACGATGAAGGCAAACGCTGTGCGGAAACGCTGTTCTTTGATTATTACCGCCAGAGCCGTGTGAAAATCAAAGTCGCCCGCATCTTTAATACTTATGGTCCGAACATGCACCCCAACGACGGGCGCGTCGTCAGCAACTTCATTATGCAGGCACTGCGTGGCGAACCGATCACCATTTATGGCGACGGAAAACAAACGCGTTCCTTTTGCTATGTAGATGACTTGATCGCGGGTTTCCTTGCGCTGATGGATTCGCCCGATGAAATCACCGGCCCGGTCAACCTCGGCAATCCCGGCGAGTTCACCATGCTGGAACTGGCGCAGGCCGTTATCAAGCTCACTGGCTCCAAATCCGAGCTGATTTTCAAGCCGCTTCCGGCCGACGACCCGAAACAGCGTCAGCCCGACATTACTCAGGCCAAAGAAAAGCTGGGTTGGGAGCCGCAGGTGCCGCTCGAAGAAGGTCTCAGGCACACCATCAAATACTTCAAACAGTATGCATAAACCCGTTTTTCCAATGGTTGGAACCGGCAACGGCCGGATTTCAGATATTTTTCCAAGCATTGGGAACCCCTCAGTGTGGCGACGCAGGAACTCGATAGTTGAGCGGAATCATTCTGCTCTTGCGATGCGATGCACTGTATAGCAACCTAGTTGCATGAAAAAGACCGATGCCCCCATTCTGAAATACAGCGCCAAAGGGCGCTCCGTAAAAATTGAAGATTTTCTGCTCCGCCCTCCGGTCGAAAAAGGCGCCGACAAAATCGCCGCCGATGTGCTGGCCGAAATTAAAAAGAAAGGCGACAGCGCTGTCGTTAAATTCGCCCGGCAGTTCGACCGTTCGCCGGTCACGCTTGCCACATTGCGTGTTCCCAAGACGGAAATCGCCTCTGCTAAGAAAGCGGTTGATGCGGATTTTAAAAAAGCCGCCAAAGAGGCGCACAAACGGATCGTGGAATTCGCTGTGGCCGGTCTTCGGGAAGACTGGCGGATGCCCGCGCCGCAGGGCGGCTGGCTCGGCGAAAAATTTGTCGCGCTCGACCGCGTCGGCGCCTACATCCCCGGCGGCGCCGCACCGCTTGCTTCCACCGCGCTCATGACCCTCACGCTCGCCGAAGTCGCCGGTGTTCCCGAACGTGTCGCCTGCACACCTGCCCGTGCGGACGGCACGGTGAATCCCTACATTCTTTTCGCGCTTGATCTGGCAGGCGCAACAGAGATTTATAAAGTCGGCGGCATTCAGGCCATCGGTGCAATGGCCTACGGCACCAAGACCATCGGCAAGGTGCAGAAGATTGTCGGCCCCGGCGGACCGTATGTCACTGCCGCCAAGAGGCTCGTTTACGGCGAGGTTGCTCTCGATATGGTGGCTGGCCCGAGCGAAATCGCTGTTTTGGCCGATGAAACCGCCAATCCCTCACACGTCGCCGCCGACCTGCTTTCGCAAGCCGAACACGGCACCGGTTCCGAAAAAGCGCTACTGATTACGACCTCCGAAAAACTGGCCAAAGCCGTTCGTGCGGAACTCGATGCACAGGCCGCAACGCTGACTCGCAAAGGCCCGGTAGCCAAAGTGCTGGCGCGTGGCTGTATTTTGGTCGTGGTTCCAAACATTGGAAAAGGCATCGAACTCTGCAACCGCTTCGCTCCGGAACACATGGAAGTGATTGTAAAGAATGCTGAAAAGGTGGCTGAAAAAATCAACACCGCCGGCGCGATTTTCATGGGACCGTGGACGCCGGAAGCCGTTGGTGACTTTGTCGCCGGCCCGAGCCACGTTCTGCCGACCGGCGGGACTGCCGCATTTTTCTCCGGCCTGACGGTCGAAGATTTCCGCAGGCGCGTGAGCCTGATCTACTTCACCAAAGAAGACCTGAAAGAAACCGTTTCCGTCGTCGAAGCCTTCGGCCGTGTCGAAACGCTCGACGCTCACGCCCGCTCCGCCACCATTCGACTTGATAAATAAGGACCTTTCCGGAAAAGTGTGTCGCCCAAGTTTTTACGCGGGCCGAAAACGCCGATCTTGCATCCTTCACGACATGAGAACTAAAAGCTGTAAATTGTTTTTACCAAGTTTTTATGTAATTTTTCAATCAGGCTATAAAACAGCTTAAAAAGCATAGAATATATTCTGTAACCTGTTGATCAAGATTATTTTGTGAATATGACAATCCCATACTTTTAAAAGTATGGGATGAAGAGTCTTTTTACTCGGCTAGAAAACTCAATTTAAGTGACATATTTACGGCAGGAGCCAGAAATACTGGCGCGGTAAAAACTTATCCGATGGATTCCACCGTAATGCGGGTTTCGGCCTGTTTCCACTTTACTTCGAGATCGAAGAGGTGTGTGCCGTAGATGCGTTCTGGATCATTGGTCTGATAAGCCGGACGCGGGTTATAACTGAGTACATCCAGAATGAGCTGTTGTTTGTGTTTTTCCAATGTTTGGAAAATCACGGCGGCTTGAGGTGCGAAGGTGACGGTATTTTCCGGTTCGGGCGCTTTGTCGGCAAACGCACCGTGCGCGGTCGGAATACTGTCGGCGTATGGAATGTACGGCTTGATGTCTAGCACCGGCGTGCCGTCGAGGAAGTCGCCACCCGCCAACTCGAGCGTTGTTCCGCGGACACCTTTGAGTTCTACGACCGACAGTCCGATCGGGTTGGGGCGAAAAGGGGATCGTGTGGCGAAAACGCCGACGCGGGTGTTGCCGCCGAGCCGCGGCGGTCGCACCGTCGGCTGGAACGTTTCACAGATGCTCTCGTGAAACGCGAAGAGAATCCAAAGATGGGAAAACGCTTCAATGCCGCGCAGAGCCTCTTCAACATTATAAGGCGGCAGCAGTTCGAGTGAGGCGGTTGCGCTTTTTATCAACCCTGGCTGACGCGGAATGCCGAACTTTTCTTTGAAGCACGAGTGAAGTATTCCGATGGGTTCGATGTTCATGTGGATCAGCCTATGGAAAACTTTTCGTTTTCCAATCCAATATTTCCCGGTGGGCCGCGTTATGATGGACAGCATGAAAACAAAAACCATTCTGGCGGTGGGTATTTTTCTTCTGACGGGAATTGTTTCGGCGGCACAGCTTCAGCCGCGAGAATGGATGATTGATGGTGTGGCGCGGCAGGCGTTGGTTTGGATTCCGGATGTTGTGCCGAGCAATGGCTGCCCGCTTATTTTTGCATTTCATGGACATGGCGGAAACATGCAGAACGCAGCCCGCAGTTTTAGAATACACGAAGTCTGGCCGGAGTCAGCGGTGGTGTATATGCAGGGGCTTCCGACCCCCGGACAGCTGACCGATCCCGAAGGAAGGCTGAATGGATGGAATGCAAAGCCGGATGATCCGGATAACCGGGATTTGAAGTTTTTTGATACGGTGCTGGGCAGTATTCAAAAAGAAGCCAGAATTGATCCGGAGAGGGTTTACTGCACGGGTCATTCCAACGGAGGGTCGTTTACGTACTGCCTGTGGGCGGCGCGCGGTGATGTTTTTGCGGCCTTCGCACCGTCGGGAGCGTTTTCCCGCGATGGACTTCCAATGCTAAAGCCTAAACCGGTAATGCATATCGCAGGCGAAAACGATCCGCTGGTAAAGTTTGTATGGCAGGATTGGATGATGAAAGCAGACCGGAAACTGAACGGCTGTACAGAAAACGGTGTGCCGTGGGGATCGTCCGGCGATTTGACCGGTACTCTTTATCCGTCCGCAACCGGTACGCCGGTTGTGACGTTGCTTCATCCCGGCGGGCATACCTTTCCCAAAGAGGCGCCGGAGCTGATCATTCGTTTCTTTAAGGAGTATCCGCGCAGGTAATCAGCGGCGGACGGTCGGCTTTTGAAACGAGGATTTGAATGTCCAGGCCGCAGATGCGACGCAGGGCTTTTCCAAATATTGGAAGAAATCCGCGCTCGGTTTCGGTGTGACCGCAAAGAATGACGCCGACGCCATTCTGAACGGCGGCGAGCACGTCGTGGTGCTTCATTTCGCCCGACAGATAGCAGTCGGCTTTGATGCCGCGCAGCGCTTCAATTCCCGCACCTGCGCAGAGGGCGACGGTTTTTATTTTCTTTTCGACCGCCGCGATCTGAACACTTTTGAGCTTCAGCTGCTGCTTAATAATTTTTCCAAACGTTGGAAACGGGACCGCTTTCTTCAGTTTAATGATACGTGCGAGGCCCTCCGTTCGAATTTCACTCCCGAATAATGAAGCCAGCCAGTTGTTAACGCCGCCGGGCGCGGCATCAAGTGCGGTGTGCGGAGAGTAAACGCCGATGCCTTTCTCGATCAACCGCATGGCGGTGCGCGCCTGCGGGTTCGATTTTTCCAAGGTTTGGAAACTCCCAAAGAAGAGCGGATGGTAGGCGACAATGAAGTCAACTTTGAGGCGGATGGCTTCACGGGCGACGGCCTCCGTGAGGTCGATGGTGAGCAGAACTTTTTTGATGTCTCGCGCTTTGAGCGGTTCAATCAGCAACCCGGTGTTGTCCCATTCTTCAGCCAGTTCCGGTGGGGCGATTTTTTCCAAAGTTCGGATAAGTTCTTTGAGTTTCATGGGTCGCATTGTAGGCTCTGCGACGTGCGATCTCAAGCTGTGCTTGACTTGGGGCGGCAAAACTCCTAGTAAAGCGGTAATATTTAAATTAAATGAGGAACGGCGAATGAAGAAATGGAAATGTGAAGCCTGTGGATATGTCCATGATAGTGATGATGCTCCGGCCAAATGTCCGAAATGCGGAGCCCCTAAAGAGCAATTTGTGCAGCTTGACGAAGCTGCTGCCAAGCTGGTTGAGCGTTCACGCCATACTAATGCACTGCATTCCCGTGTGATTGATTTAGCTCGTCAGGTGGAAGCGGTTTGCAACGACGGTATTAAGGATGAACTGGATCCAGGCTGCGTGGATGTCTTTACCAAGTCCCGCAAAATGGCATGGGATCTGATGAAACTCGCCATGACCGAACAGCAGCTGCATATGAAAAAAGGCAAATGGGGTTGATTCGGGACTGAAATCCCAGCGGTCTTTTAAAAGCGTCCCGGTATTTTCCGGGATGCTTTTTTGTTTTAACGGCTCACAGAAAAAGAATTCCGGAATTCCCCGGTGCCGTTTTTCGACGAATTATAAACGGTAAAATTGTCCGGGAAAGCACAGTTTTGTAAGGATTATTTATTGATCAGAAGCTTGCAGGGGAAACGCCATCCTTTAGAATTCCCGCCTATTTTTGACCAACCCGATTGGAGTAGATTATGGCTGAAGAACTGCAACCGTTACTCGAACAGATCCGCAAGGAGGGCGTCGAGAAGGCCCGGAAAGAGGCTTCGGATATCCTTGCGCAGGCCAAAGAAAAAGCTGCACAGATGGTACGCGATGCCGAGTCGAAAGCTAAAGAACTGGTCGCCAAAGCCGAAACGGACGCTGAAGTCTATACGCAACGTTCTACAGCCACGCTGGAACAGGCAGCACGCGATGTGCTGATCACCGTTGGGCAGGGCATTGAAAACATCATCGCTGAACTGGTCGCCGAATCCACCAAAGAGGCGCTGAAGATTGAGGTGCTGGAGCAGATGATGGTGAAGATGGCGCAGGCTTGCGCCGCGAGCCACGGCGAAACGCGCATCGAACTGCTGGTCAGCGAGGCCGATCAGGCCGAGATGGTGAAATTCTTTGCCGATAAATATCGCGAGAAGATGATTCACGGCATCGAGCTGCACACCGACAAGGAAATTCTCAAGGGCTTTAAGGTCAGTTTTGCTGATGATCACGTTTATCTCGATTTTACACAGGAAGCGATCGCGGAATCTCTGACCGCGTTCCTTCGCCCAAAACTGGCCGAGATTGTCGGCCGTGTTGCCAAAAAAGCTGCTGAATAATGAAGAAGCACTGGTATCTGGTTGCGTCGCTTCCGACGTTGCGCCTCGGCGAAAAACCGCCGATGGATGCGGCGGCGTTTCGCGCCGCCTGTACCGGACACCTTTCCGATGAAGAAACCGCCGTCGTTGAGGCGGTTCTTGAAAATCGTGAACCTGCATCGGGCGCGGCTTCCAACCTTTGGAACGCAGAAGTGCAGTTGCGCGATGCCGTGGTGCGCGTGCGCGCCAAAAACCGGGGAACCGATGCGGGCCGCTTTATTCGTCCGCATGAAGGCTTCAGTGTTTCGATCGAAAAGGCGGTGACGGATGCGTTTACCCGGCCGAATCCGCTGGAGCAGCAGATGGAACTCGACCGCGCGCGCTGGGCGCTGGCCGATGAGCTGGCGTTGACCGATCCGTTTGGTTTCGCCGGAGTTTTATCTTTCGCTGCAAAAGTATGTCTGGCTGAACGCTGGGCGAAACTCGATGATGCCGCCGGGCAGGCGAAGGTGGAAGCGCTGATCGAACAGGCAACCTCTTTAAAAAATGAACAGGAAGCAGAATCATGAACTTAGGCAGGATTGTTGGCGTAAACGGAAACCTGTTGACGGTGGAATTTGAAAAACCCGTCATTCAGAACGAAGTGGGCTTTGCGCGGCTGGGCGATATTGCGCTGAAGGCGGAAGTGATCCGCATTCGCAACCGCCACGCCGAGTTGCAGGTGTTTGAAGATACCACCGGACTCAAAGTGGGCGATCAGGTGGAATTCACCGGCGGACTGCTTTCCGTAGAGCTCGGCCCGGGTCTGCTGACGCAGGTTTTCGACGGTCTGCAGAATCCGCTTCCGGCGCTGGCCGAAGAGTGCGGCTTTTTCCTGCAGCGCGGAAAATATATCAAGCCGCTTCCGCGCGATGTGAAATGGGTCTTCACTCCGCTGGTTAGGGCGGGCGACTCCGTTTTGGCGGGCGATGCGGTCGGTCAGGTTCCCGAAGGAATTTTCGATCATAAAATCATGGTGCCGTTCCGTCTCGCCGGACGTTTGACCGTCAAGTTTGTCGTGGAAGCCGGCGAATTCACCGTCGAGGATACAGTTGCCGTTGTGGTCGACGACAAAGATCGTGAACACGAAGTGAAACTCATGCAGGTCTGGCCGGTGAAGATGCCGATCAAATGCTACGCCGAACGTTTGCGCCCGACCGAGCCGCTGGCCACCTCTCAACGCATCGTGGACACCTTTTTCCCTGTCGCGCGCGGCGGAACCTATTGTATTCCCGGTCCGTTCGGCGCGGGCAAAACCGTTTTGCAGCAGATTACCAGCCGCCATGCCGATGTGGATGTGGTGATTATCGCCGCTTGCGGCGAACGTGCCGGTGAGGTGGTGGAAACGCTGCGCGAATTTCCCGAGCTGACCGACCCGAAGACGGGTAAGAGCCTGATGGAGCGCACGCTGATTATTTGTAACACCAGCTCGATGCCGGTGGCGGCTCGTGAAGCATCGGTTTATACCGGCGTGACGCTGGCGGAATACTACCGCCAAATGGGGCTCGACGTTCTTCTTCTGGCCGACTCAACCTCGCGCTGGGCGCAGGCGCTTCGTGAAATGTCCGGACGCCTCGAAGAAATCCCCGGGGAGGAAGCCTTCCCGGCTTACCTCGAATCGGTGATTGCCGCCTTCTATGAACGCGGCGGTGTGGTGAAGCTGCACAACGGTGAAACCGGTTCGGTCACCATCGGCGGTACGGTTTCTCCGGCTGGCGGTAACTTTGAAGAACCGGTAACGCAGGCCACACTCAAAGTGGTCGGCGCGTTTCACGGTCTGTCGCGCGCCCGTTCCGACGCCCGCCGCTACCCGGCCATCGACCCGCTCGAAAGCTGGAGTAAATACAGCAGCGTAGTGGATGCCGAAGAATTGGTGCAGGCGCGCCATTTCCTGCGCGAAGGCAGCGAAGTCGGACAGATGATGAAAGTGGTCGGTGAGGAGGGAACTTCCATTGAGGACTTTATCGTTTACCTGAAGGGGGAATATCTCGATGCCGTTTATTTGCAGCAGAACGCCTTCAACGATGTCGATGCCGCTACGCCGGTCGACCGCCAGAAACACGTTTTCGGGTTCATCGCTCGTTTTCTGAAAACCAGACTGAAATTCGAGAACAAAGACACCGCGCGCAGCTTCTTCCATAAGCTGACGCAGGCCACGCGTGACTGGAACCAGCACGCATTTGGTTCGGACGAATTTAAAAAACAGCAGGAGCAGCTCGATCACCAGATCGCGGAGGTTACGGATTATGCATAAAGTTTATCACCGCATTGAACAGATTGCCGGCAACGTCATTGTCGTCAGCGCCGAGGGAATTGTCTATGGCGAACTGGCACAGGTCGAGTCCGGGTTCGGCACGTCGCTGGCGCAGGTTATCCGCCTCGAAGGCAGCCGCGTTTATCTGCAGGTTTTTGCCGGCGGGCGCGGCGTGTCCACCGATTCAAAAGTGCGCTTCCTCGGACGCACTATGCAGATTCCGTTTTCCGAGAACCTGATGGGTCGCGTTTTTACCGGCAGTGGCGTTCCGCGCGATAACGGTCCGGCGCTCACTGAGAACCAGATTCCGATCGGCGGGCCGTCGGTCAATCCGGCCAAGCGCATTATTCCGCGCAACATGGTTCGTACCGGGATTCCGATGATCGACGTCTTCAACACGCTGGTCGAATCGCAGAAACTGCCGATCTTTTCGGTCGCAGGCGAGCCGTATAACGAACTGCTCGCTCGCATCGCGCTGCAGGCCGAAGTCGACATCATCATCCTTGGAGGCATGGGTCTTAAGCACGACGACTACCTCTACTTCCGCGACTACCTCGAAGAAAACGGCGCGCTCTCACGTTCGGTTCTTTATGTGCATACCGCCGCAGACCCGACGGTGGAATGTATGCTCGTACCCGACATTGCCCTTGCGACCGCTGAGCAGTTCGCGTTGCAGAACAAGCGCGTACTGGTGCTTTTGACCGACATGACCAACTTTGCCGACGCGATGAAAGAAGTCGCCATTACCATGGAACAGATTCCTTCCAACCGCGGCTATCCCGGCGATCTCTACTCGCAGCTCGCTTCGCGTTATGAAAAAGCTGTGGACTTCGAAGGCTCCGGGTCGATCACCATCTTGGCGGTCACCACCATGCCCGGCGATGATGTCACCCATCCGGTTCCGGACAACACCGGTTACATTACCGAAGGGCAGTTCTATCTCAAGAACGGACGCATCGAACCGTTCGGTTCGCTTTCGCGGTTGAAACAGCAGGTGAACGGCAAAACGCGCGCCGACCACCGCACCATCATGGACACCATGATTCAGCTTTACGCATCGTATAAAGAAACACTGGAAAAGCAGTCCATGGGCTTCCGCATGAGTGGTTGGGACACCAAGCTCCTCAAATACGGCGAACGCTTCGAAAAAGAAATGATGGCGCTCTCCGTCAACATTCCTCTCGAAGGCGCACTCGATCGTGGTTGGCAGATTCTGGCCGACTGCTTCGAGCCGCAGGAAACCGGGATCGCCTCGAAATTGACCGATAAATTCTGGCCCAAGAAGAATTAACCGCAAAAGAACGCAAGGAACGCAAAAAGGAGTTCGATTTTAACAGATTTAACGAGCGAAGCGTTTTAACGATTGATATGGCCAAGATCAAATATACGAAGAACGAGTTGAAGGCGCAGCGCGACGCGCTGACGCGCTTTCGGCGTTATCTGCCGACCCTGCAGCTGAAAAAGCAGCAGTTGCAGATGGAGCTGCGCGGACTCGAAGCGCAGATCGCCGAAAAACGCGGCGAAGAAGAAGAAGCGCGCACCGATCTTGCCTCGTGGGTGAAACTTTTTTCCGAGTCGTTCGATTTTACGCCGTATATTCAGGTGAAAGAAATCGAGCGCTCGACCGGCAACATCGCCGGGGTAGCGATTCCAATCTTTGGAAGCATCTCGTTTGTCGAAGAAACGCCCGACTTGTTTGAAACACCCGCGTGGGTGGACGGCGGGATTGATCTGCTCCGCCAGCTCATCCGTCTGCGCGTCGAGCGGCAGATTATTGAAGAGCAGCACCGTCTGATCTCGGCTGAACTGCGCACGACATCGCAGCGCGTCAATTTATTCGAAAAAGTGAAGATTCCTGAGTGTCGCGAAAACATACGCGTCATCCGTATTTTCATGGGCGACCAGCAGACTGCCGCTGTTGCCCGCTCCAAGATTGCTAAAGGCAAGAGTGTAGAAAAGGTAAGGTCAGCATGAGGAAGAGTGGAATGATGGAATGGTGGAATACTGGAATGGGGCAGGATTATGTCTGTTCTGGTGCTCCGGTATTTCCGTATTTCAATATTTCAATATTCCAATATTCCAACATTCCGAAGCGAAGCGACCGATGATCGTCAAAATGAAAAAACTGACGCTGCTGTGCACGCGCGACTCCCGCGAGGAGACGCTGGCGGCACTGCGTGATCTCGGCGTGGTGCATTTTCAGCACATCCAGCCGCCGGAAGGGGCCGATCTCGAGGAAGCCCGCAATCTTGTCGATCATCTCAACCGCGCGCTCGAAGTGCTGCCGAAACATCCGCATGTCAAGCCGTCCGGAAAAACGCCGTACGACACGGTCAAAGCGGTCTGGGAACTGATTCATCGTAAGCAGACGCTGACCGAGCAGATCGAAGCGCTTGAAATGGAAATCGGTCATTATGAACCGTTCGGCAGTTTTTCGCCCGACACCGTTCGCGATCTGAACGCCAAAGGCGTGACGGTGAAACTGTATAAAACACCGATTAAAGAAGTTCCGGCAGTTCCGGAAGGTGCGCAACGAATCGAACTGAGCCGGGACCGCTCGACGGTTTATTTTGCTTTGATTGGCCGGAACGGCATTTCGATGGATGCCGAAGAGATTCCGCTGCCGGAAACCTCGCTGGAAACTATGAAGATCCGGCTGGAAGAACTGCAGGCTATGCTGGTTTGGACAGAAGGTGAGTTTAACGGGTATGCCGGCGATCATGATGCTGTCGCTTCGCTGGCGGGCGAGGCGGAAGACCGTGTGCATTATCTCGAAGCCCGCACCGGCATGGGCGACACCGAAGACGTCTGGTATCTGCGTGGATTTTTCCCGTCCGAAAACGAAAAAACATTGCGCGCAACTGCCGTGAAAAACGGATGGGCTGTGCTGGTTGAAAAACCGTCGGCCGCCGATCTGGTTCCGACGCTGCTGCGCAATCCGAAATGGGTCAAGCCGATTAAAGCCGTGATGGATATGATCGGGGTTATTCCCGGCTATCACGAACTCGATATCAGTGCGCTGTTTCTGATTTTCCTCAGCGTTTTCTTTGCTTTCCTGATTGGTGACGCGGGGTACGGCCTGCTTTTCATCGGCTTGACGTTTTTTTTCAAACGGAAACTGTGCGGCAATGAAGCGGCCAAGCCGGGGCTGAATTTGCTGATGATCATGAGCAGTTGTACGGTCGTCTGGGGCGCGCTGACTGGTACATGGTTTGGTCTTACGCCCGATGCGCTACCCGCTCCGTTCCAAAGTATGCGCTGGAACTATCTGACGGGCAGTGATGAAACGGTGGCGCAGCACATTATGTTTGTCTGTTTCGTGATCGGGACGGTACACCTTTCCATCGCGCACATCTGGAACTTTTTCCGCAAAATCAATACATGGGGCTGTCTTGCCGATCTCGGCTGGCTTTGCTCGACGGCTACCATGTTTTTTGCGGTCTGCTACATGGTGCTTGGATACGCCTTTCCGCCGATCATGCTCCATGTGCTGACTGCCGGAATTATCCTGATCATCCTTAGTCTGATTCTGGAAAAATCCTGGTTCGGGCTGGTCACGCTGGCGCTTGATGTGATCGCCAACTTTGTAGATATCATCTCCTACGTTCGTCTCTACGCCGTCGGTGCCGCCTCGTTCGCCATTGCCAACTCATTCAATAAAATGGCCGTTGATGCGCTCGGGACCAAAGGTATTGTCGTCGGCGGACTCATCGCCGCGCTCTGCATCTTCGGCGGGCACATTTTGAACATCGTACTAGGTGCCATGGC
>JBAYVX010000003.1:0-26515 GCA_041674365.1 Kiritimatiellales bacterium
AAGGATGCCTGTCTTTCCAGGCTGTCACCTCTCGCACTTTGGTCTGTGTCTGGTTCCAGCAACCTTGTCACCAGTAACGAGGCTTGTAGCCGAATGCGATTTTTACCTGTGGCATGACTACAGCACCAACGAGGCGGCGATCAAACCAAAGGATGCAGCACCCATGAGATTAAGCGCTAGGGGAACTCGTTTCCCGGACAAGGCCAAGCACTCGACAAGGATATATCCAACAAGAGCACATCCAGTAATCAGATAATGTGGGTTCATGTCCTATCTCCTTTCCAAAACTTTTGGACTTCCGCATCGGCCAGCGCATTACCTTCTCGCACCAACTGCGCCCGGTCGCGCTCCCATTGGGCCTCTTCGTCCGGGTTCGCCGGGACCGGAAACGAGGCTAGATCGTCCGCCTCTGCTTTCCATTCGTCCAGCCAGCGGCCCCAGGTTTCGCTGGTGATATATTCCTTGAAAGACTCAACTGCCCCGTACATCTGGCTTTCGGTCATGCGACACATAGCGTCAAGCTGCATGATGCCTTTGCGTGAAACTGGCTTGAGTTCTATTTCTTCCATTTCGATTCGGATCATCGTCGTGTCCTCCTGCTGCCTATGCCCGGATGCTTGCGCAGAGCTGGGGTGATTAAAACGGAATATCGTTAAGGTTAATTTCTTCTTGCTGTCTCAGTCCGCACTTAAGGCAAACAAATTCGCCGCGCCTTTGCGACTCTATTTTTATCAATGCCGTGCGTAGTTCAATTCGCAACTCGGACTCCGTCATCATGTCGATCTGGTCTGGTTCTTGCTCTACGTCTTGTTGCTCAGAGAGAAGCGCTTGTTGGTATTCATCATTGGAATAATAATCAACCCTTTCAACCCCCATACTCTATCTCCCCTCAGGTTATGGGCTGCGTCGTGCTGCCCTGTTGCCTATGCCAGGATGCTTGCGCAGAGCCGGGCTGTTTTTAGAATCAGCGCTGGTCAATACATTCAATATAGGCAACGCGGTCCTTTTCGTAGTCATCAAGTCCATCCCACAGGGCTTTGTGTGCGGCTTTTTCTGATTCTCCGACAACCCACTTTTCCAGCCCCAACCCGCCAATGTAGAAAAGATATTCCATGGTCTCTCTCCCGGTTATGGGCTGCGTCGTGCTGCCCTGTTGTCTAATGTATACCAGAGATCAAAAGGTTTTGTCAAACTTTATTTTACTCCGATTGAACATCTCCCCAGGTAGGCAAGCCTGTCCATTCTCCGTTATAATATTGTTTTCCTGTTTCCGTGTCCACGATATCTAATATGCCAGAATCAACCGCCTCTTTGTCACCAGCGGATATGGCGTTATTCTGGCTTATTGACCAATCTTCAAAAACAAAAATATACCTCATTTCCGAGTCTCCTTAAAATAAAGTTGCTTCGTCACCGGGTGCATCTGCCAATAGCCAATTATGGCAGGGTTATATGTCTGGTGTAGGTGGTGGTATAGCATGGCCCCGGATAGTAGGGTTGTCAGTATGGCCATGATTATCTTGTCCTGATTCATAAGACTTCGCGGCACAGATCGTCATATTTTTTCGAGTTGTGCCCGGATAAGCAATAAACATGGGCACGGTCAGAAAAATTATAGCTTGTTGCCCTCAAGAAGTTTTCCGCATCTTCGCGGCAAAAGAAAGGACCGGTTATCCCTCCTGCCATTACGTGTATGGAGCAACGCATATTTTGCATGGGATCAAGAATCAGCCAGTATGGCGATCTTGTTGCCTCATTGTCTCCAGATAGCAACGCTTCCCTTATCGTGTCCGACATATCTTTCTCCCCTGAATTTCCGCCGTCTTATCCGCACATACAAACAGGTTGCCGAATATTACCACCGCCCACAATAGCAGGAATAGGGCGGCAATGGCGTTAGTGGTGCGGTGTTTCTTTGCTGCTTGGTCTTTGAATAGGTTTATGCTCATTTTTTCTTACCAACAGCGTCCATCATCATAAAAATAATCTTCTTGTTTTCAGACCACCACTCCACTGCATCACCGGCCATAGAAGATATCTTGTCATCGTCAAATGCTTTCCACTCTTTGTTGCTGTGGTATTGACACCCGATTCTGGTATGAGTCTTCTGCACCCATGCCGTATATCTTCCGGCTTGAAAAACGCGCAGGTTGGCACCGCGCAGGTCGGCATCGCCCAGGTTGGCACCGCGCAGGTCGGCATCGCTCAGGTCGGCACCGTACAGGTCGGCACCGCGCAGGTTGGCACCGCGCAGGTCGGCATCGCCCAGGTTGGCACCGCGCAGGTCGGCATCGTACAGGTCGGCACCGCACAGGTTGGCATCGTTTTCTTTTACCCATTTAACAGCCAATCCAATTTTCACACCTGGCAACATGTCTTCGGTTCCGTTTATTCCTGCCGTAAATTGTATCGCCCCTGTCCATCTGTTTCTGATCTCGATTTGCATGCTTAATCCTCCTCAGTTAATCTCAATAAAAGTCAGCTCTGCCGGTACAATCTGCCCTTTGCACTCCAGGCAAAACTTGGCATGTGGGTCGCCGCTGTTCTGATCTTCCTTTGCCTTTGCAGCCCTGCGCCTGTCTGCGCACATACGGCCAAAGGTTGCGCGAGTCATTTTCGTTTCTAGGCCGGATGTTATCGGACAGATTTCTATGTTTGTCCGCCATAGTTGGGTCGTGGTGCAGGATCGGTTGGGGATCATTTTGCCACCTCCAGTTCGTTTCGCAGCATTTCATCCAACATCTTGATCCGCCCGGCATGTTCGCAATTACGCTTGCATTTCAGGCACAGTACCCCGTTCATGGTTGGTATTCCTGTTTTTACGCAAAGCATTAGCTTAGCCTCCCCTTTGTAAGCCAATTATAGGCCGTATTGTATCCAACCCCTTCAAGTGCCGCGATCTCGGCGCATGTGTGGAGTTGGCCCTTGTAATTGAACATTCTTTTCTTTCGGTTGCTGCCGCCTGGTGTTGGTTTGGTCAGGCCGGTGTATTGCTTGTCCCGCTGGATCGTGCCCACCGAACACTTGAGCAGCCCGGCGATTTCCTGCAACTGGCATTCCTTACTAAGTGCCGCAAGCATGGCCTTGTATTCGTCCGAGATGTTCCAGAAAAAATGCAGGTTTTCCGGCTCGATCCATCCTATTTGCATGAGCATTTCCTTTCTTGTGCGTAGCCAGTGATCGGCGTTGAATTTTGGCATATTGTTACCTTAAAAAATACGAATCAAGGTTAGCCTGCTTGGCACGTCCCACTGGTAAGCTTTCTTCATATATTCAAGCCTGGATATAGCTTCCTCTTCCGTGTCGAATCCGCCATAGCCATTGAAAGATTCCGTACTGTAATGCGGCCCTGCATCTTCCGGGTCTTTCAGTAATCCATCCGGGCTGATTTCCATCCAGTATAATTTGCTTTCCATATCTCCCTCCATGTTTGTATTAAAAATCATCTTGCTTTTTATTCACCTTATCACAAAAACAACCTTTGTCAATACCCAATGCGTAATCTTTTATTATTTATTTTGGTTGACAATTGTGTGGATATTTTATAGGATGTGAAAAAGGAGAAAGCACATGAGAAAAGCATGGATGGATTTTGATACTCGGCGGCAACCTAAAACGGATCGGTGGTGCGTCTGTTGCCAGCGAGACATTAATCCAGGGAGTCAAGCCAGGACTGTGCGTATTCTTGATTTTCCGTGGGTGTTACATCCAGAGGATGCTGGTGTTTGTGGGGAGGTATTCTTGGTTGGCCTAGATTGTGCTAGAAAAATAGGGATTGAATTTACTCTTCCAGAAACAAAACGGTGAAGCCATTACCATTCGGTGGGTGGGCGCGAAATGAGAAAAACATTTCTCTATAAAATTAAGATGAACCGAAGGACGGAAAGCTCCTGCAACCAGTGGCTTGAGACTTGCAGAACGCTATACAACCTTGCGCTCGAACAGCGTATCAGCGTTTATCGTCAGGACAGAAGAAACATTTCCGCCTACAC
Organism: Kiritimatiellales bacterium; assembly: GCA_041674365.1. Classification (GTDB taxonomy): domain Bacteria; phylum Verrucomicrobiota; class Kiritimatiellia; order Kiritimatiellales; family Tichowtungiaceae; genus Tichowtungia. The sequence goes on from JBAYVX010000003.1 coordinate 3,993, forward strand.
CCAAATGGGCCAGCTACCAGAACTTAAAGAAGAGTTTCCGCAATTTAGGCAAGTTGGGTCGCAGTGCCTTCAAGATGTGATAGGTCGGCTTGATAAGGCTTTCAGCGCATTTTTTAAGAGAGCGAAAGAGCAGAACGGCAAATCCGGGTTCCCGAGATTTAAGGGGCGTGGGCAGTACAACTCTTTCACATTGAAACAATCTGGATGGAAACTTGATGGTAGACACCTTACTATAGCAAAGATCGGCAGGATCAAGATATTTCTGTCTCGTCAGATTCAGGGAGACATCAAGACAGTTACGGTTAAGCGGTCCTCTTCCGGCAAGTGGTTCGTCATGTTTTCCTGTGACAACATCCCAACTGTGGGAATCCCGCTAACCGGGGAAGAGGTGGGAATTGATGTTGGTATCAAATCATTCGCGGTTGACTCTGCCGGAAGAAAGTTTGAAAATCCTAAGTATTTCAGGCAATCAGAAAAACTTCTTTGTCGTAGGCAGAGAAGGCTTTCCAGAAAAAAACTCGGCGCGACGAGAAGGTTGAAAGCTAAGAATCTTGTTGCGAAGTGTCACGAGAAGATAGCCAATCAGCGGAAAGACTTTTTGCACAAAACAGCCAATTATTATATTCATAACTACGACATCATCTATATAGAGCGCTTGAAAATTCAAAACATGAATCAGAACCGCCGCCTTTCCAAAAACATTTATGACTCTTCGTGGGGATTGTTTTTTGATCTGCTGTTCTACAAAGCTGAAAATGCTGGCAGAACGGTGATAAAAGTACCCCCCTACAATACGAGCCAGAAATGTTCGGCGTGCGGTGAAAAAGTTGCCAAGTCTTTGGCTGTTCGTGTGCATCGTTGTTGTTTTTGCGGACTTGTGTTAGATAGGGATCACAATGCGGCTTTGAATATCCTTGTGGCCGGGCAGGCCATTCGGGCGCTAACGGACAGGGTATTAACTTCCGTTGCCTGAGAATCCCACGGGTTTGTTTGCGGGGAGTGTCAACATTCGGTGTGCGTTGCAGATTTTAAGGAGGAATTATGACAGCCAAGGTTGATCGAATAAAAGAGCGGAAAGATATTGCAGGGTTTATCGAGGACACCATGCCAGACTCGATGGTATGTGGCACGTGCAGAAACTGCAAGCCGAGAAGTCCTTATTCGGTAGCGTATTTGTATTGCCAGGAGTTACGCTTTAAAGTTACCAACAAAGGGCGGTTCGGATGGTGTAGGCACTGGAGGTCCGCGAGATGAAAAAGACACCCAAGACAATCCAGGTTGACGCATACACGGATGATGATGGTCAGCCGGTGTGCGGGGATTGCCACTTTTGCGGAAATAGGTACCGAATTTGGACGCAGGATAGATGTACATGGTTCCCCGGCCAAGACTGCCCTGTCTGGAAAAAGCAAGACAACACAGGAGCGGAGGACGATCATCCGTGAAAATAACAGGGGTTGTTTCAGCGATTCCTTGCCAGTCAACCTGCTCGGAGCCTGTTAAATATAGGCTGGAGATTGGCGGGACCGGGACAGAGTTTGAATGTAGAAAGGCTTTGGCGTTGATGATGAAAGCCCTGGAACTAAAGGAGAAATAGATGGATACCAGAACAGGACCATACAAAATGAACATCCCCCCCAAGCAAAACGGCAAAACATCAAAGTACCATTTTGACGATCTGCTGAAAAAGAAGAAGCTGAAATACACCGCCACCGGCAAACAGATTGATTACGTAAGGTCCGCCGCCTCGACTTGGGCGAAGAAAAGAGGCGTGCGGGTTACGACGAGGCTGTGCAAGGGCGGAATTTGCGTTTACTTGCTGGAGTAAAACCAGAGCCTATAATGTACGCTGGTTATCGAGATAAATATTTCTGCATGTATTGAAAGGCAGGGGACGACGAGTCGCAACCGCTCCAATCAAGGGACTGCTCTGCCGCTAGTCGATGGGCGACCGCTTCTGTGAAGTCTTGGTAGATGCCAAGATAAACGAGACTCCCTGACACACTTATTTGCACCTTCCATTTCCTTCTGCCACTACTCCAATGAACACCTTTTACGCCAGAGGTGTTTGTGGACCGGTTACCAGTATTTCGCAGATTGCAGCTTTGCGAGACTTCCCGCAAATTATCAATCATATTGTTCAGCTTGTCTCGGTCGATGTGGTCAACCTGGTTCTCTGGCCAATAGCCATGGTGGTAGAGCCAGACGAGCCTGTGCGCAAGGAACGCTTTACCCTCGATTCCTATTTGGAGATAGCCACTACTATCAACGCATCCGGCTACATATCCAGCATGGATTCGTCCCCGGCTCTCTCTCCGTAGCAGCGAGCCGTCTTCTTGGTAGATAAATAATTTCTTTACTTTTTCTTGATTTAGCATTGAATCACCTATAACAAAAAAGCCCCCTCGGACGCAAGGTGGTCCGATCCGGGAAGAAAAGGAGTGTGCGTCGTTGGGGGCAAAATTGGGTTTTAGGCGTGGCGATCTTCCCGGATCACTTAGTCAAACATTCGCTTGTCCATTCTAGTCTACAACTTTGGGTGATTAATGCAACTTTTTTCGCACAATCAGCCAAGGAGAGGGCGGCTGAAATTCAGGTAATTGCTTTCCCGGCCCGCGCATCCGCCAGAGACAGCCCGCCCCGATATTGACAATGTGGCCCTTCCCGAAATGATTTCCAACGCCCCGCCCATTCCAGCCCGACGCTTTCTGCTATCTCCCCGCACTTGAGGTACAGCGCGGAGTTGTTCCATTGCGGCTTGCCGGATAGGAGCGGAACGAAATCAAAGGCAGCATGGAAGTTGTGCCAGCTCTCCCCGCCCTTGGCGTTTGTAACTCGTTTGCCGGGCAGAGTACGTCCTATGGCGTATAGCCCATCCTGCTCTTTGGTGTCTCGGTAGGTGCAATAGATAAGAACATCAATCCCCGCCTCTTTGCACTTTTGAAGGAATGCCACCGCCATTGTTCTGGCGGGTGAGCAAAGGTCTTCAAGTTTACGGCTACTCATCCCATAGCCTCTTTTTTATTTTTCCCGGACCAGAACGCAGGGCCACCGCATATTTTAACCGCCTGGTAGTACTCTCTGGCCCGGAGTATTCTTGGCCTCTTTAGCCACCACCACCCCTCATCAATCAACCGCAGCATGTTGTTGAGAAATACCCGGTCAGCTTCCTCTTTATCGGCCAGGACAGTGCCCACCCCGTACATCCAATCATGAATATTGCAGGCCGGGGTAATCCGTAGCCCCCAAATGGTATCAGGGACTAGAATGCCGATAATGCCCCGTGTCCCGCATCCGTTGACCAGTTCGGCGCGGGCTTCCTCAGAGAGTAACCAGTATTGTTCAGGCGCGTAGAGTTCAGCCATCACAGTACCGGCAAGCCAACGGTGGCCGTAGGGTCAGAAACGGTTACAGTCTTGGTGTTGAGCATATACACCGTGCCACCGTTTGATACCGTTACCGTCTGCGTGACGCATCCGGCAAGGCCAAGCAACAGCCCCAAGCAAATAATCTTTTTCATCGTACCGCCTCCACACTCAAAGCCGTTAATCTGCAAGCATCCACGGCCAGCAAAAGAGCAGCCAGCGGGGATATATTGTTGTTGCCGAGGTTGACCACCAGGGTGCCATCCGTTGCCTTTTCAAGCAGTCCTGGAAGATGATCGTGGCAAGCCCCGCAGCCAGTGCATTTCGTGGTGTTGATTTTCACCTGTATCATGCCGCGCCCCCTGCTGTTTTTCACGGGGATGAAAGACCCCGCTTAATTGATCCAAGCTCTGGATGCTGTAAGGCACAACGCCCCTGTAATTCCTCGATAGCGGACTTTTCTTCCGCTCTCCACTTGTCGAACCAGTCCATCTTGTTCGATATTCGTGCCAAAAATATGTTTACACCGAGCAACAAAATAACGCATGAACCACCAAAAAGATACCACCCAAGCTGTTCTACCGTCATTTCATCGCCCTCATTGCAAAGATACCGGGAATATAGTGAAAAATTGTTTTGGGCTGCATGCCAACTATGCTTAATGCCCCCCTAATTTGATAAACGCACCGGCAACCATAGCCCCGGCTTTTGCCGAGTTGATTGCTTAACTCTTCCAAAATCTCCGGGGTGGTCTTTACGCCCGTGTCAACAACGGCATGAGTTGCAAGCCAAGCCTTTGAATATCTGCTCCGCCCAAACTTCTTGGAAGCTCTGCGGAAGCACCACACATCCCCATCGGCAACAACACATACAGAAGCATATGGCAGGCCGAAAAAAGAAACCAGCGTAAGCCATATCCCGGTAGGTCTGAGAAACAAAAGGCCCACGTTTTCGGGGTTATATTCTACCCGTGGCCGATTGTATTCCCTTCCCCACATCCAAAGAAACCAAGGGGCATAGATCGCCATTGTTGCCGCTTGTGCCCACAATGGGAGATCAAATAAATACTCAAACAGATCAACCCACGCAGCGAGACAAACAAAGGCGAAGATGGATCGGCCCCTGAATGTTTTGCACTGAGAATATCCGGCATGCAGGGCGAGGATAGCGACAACCATCCCCTCCCCCGCAAACCACTCAATGGTGGGCTGACGGGTCCAGCTCGCCAAATAAACCGCGACTATCGCCGCCAGCCACCACATCACTTACCGTTCCCTTTTCCTGGTTTCTTTCGCATTTCATCCTCCATGCGGGTTAAGGTTGTACCGGCCATCCGGTGGAATAATCGTAGGTTTCGCAATTCTCAACAGTTATTGCGCTTTTATGCTCACGAGCGCAACACGCCAGACAAGAGCAATAATCGCTAACGGCTTTGGCAAACACCATAAACTCAGCCGCAGTCATAGCGTGATATGCGTTGTTTACGTCCCACCACCCTTTATCATACGGATGCCCCCACGGGAAAGTGGTAGGGTCGGAAACGCTGTTCATGGCATATGATACTCTTAGCCCAATTGTTTTCTGGGACTCGCCATCTATTTGGTAGGTATTCCCACCATAAACAATGCCCTCTGAATACTTACTACTTGAAAAAGTGGAAACAATTGCACATTTTTCCTTCACCATCGTAACCGGATCAGAAGCTTGCAAAATTTCCTCAGGGGTCATTTGCACAACTTTCTGCGCCCCAGTTGCCATATCTATTTCAATTCGGTCCATGACTACACCTCGTAAGAAATATTAACCGATCCTGCATCAAACACAGCCGTCCCGGAAACGGTGGTTATACGCACCCTGTCCAGCGTCCCGGCCAGTGCTTTTTTGCCGGATATCCAATCCATAACTCCGGCCCCATCTTTAGAGAACTGCGCAGTACACACCCACGTATTACTGGCGGAACTTTCTAAGTCCAGCACCCATTTGCCGCTAAAGGTATCGGCATTCGCTGCCGAAAGCATCCTAAATCCAGCGGATAATGCCTGTGTGGCGGAAAAAGATTGCAGAGAATACCCGGTGTACCCAGATGTTTCTACCCCGGACGATATGCCAAGCTGTACCATAATAGCGCTGTCTGCATTTACGCTGACCCCAGCAAGCATTACGGTTATTCTTTTAACCCCTGCTGGGAGGCCGGTATAATCAATAGAGGTTCCGCTTGTTGATGCTACGGGGGTGCCCAGTGTCATTAGGCTGACTAAAGACTGTCCGCTAGCTCTTAAATAGTTTTTTATTCGACAGGTGGAGGCAGTAATCATCTCCACATCACAAGTATCTCCCGCCTCCGTGGCGGTTATGCTCGCCCCGGTTTGAGTAACAATAAGATCGGTGGCGTGATGTGTTATGGCCCCAACACCAAGGAATCTTACGTGATATGTCACACCAGCGACCCCACTAAAAGCGGTGATAGTGGTTGATGTGTCGGATAGCGTATGGTTGAGAGAAGTTCCGAGGGTGGTAGTGGCTTCTCTGGTTGTAGCGGTAGCCGACTGGTTCACTAAGGGTACATTCCCGCTTGCCACCCCAATAGTAGTGGGAATGCTTGCGGTGTGTATGTTTTTAATTCTACAGGTGGCGGCGGTAATCATCTCTACATCGAAAGTCATGCCAGCTACGGTTTGGATGCTTGCCCCACCCTGCGTAACAATAAGGTTGGTGGCATGATGCGTTATTTCGCCAGCCCCAAGACACCTAACATGATAGGTGATTCCCGCGACACCATTAAACGCGGTCACGGTAGTTGATGTGTCGGATAGTGTTCCGTTTAATGTGGTCCCAAGGGTTGTTGTCGCAGATCGCGTCCAAGCCGTCAGAGCCTGGTCTACCTGTACCGCGTTTCCGGCAGCAACCCCCATGGTAAAAAGGGTGGGAAGCGGGCTGTTTACCTTGGAAATGATACTGACCGCAACAGCCGTAAGGGACGAAGAAAGAACCCCAGAGTCCACGGCAACCGTTACGGTTGTGTTCGGTGCCCCGTATGTGCTGGTCGCGATAGTCCCATAGAGAGTAGTTGCGTCAGTGAAGCGCATTCTACGGCCCACATGGTATGTGCCCGTCACATCCGTTGGGATAGTAAACGAAGTGGTGGAGACAAACGTAGGGATGTGCCCAAGGTTTATCCATTCAGCCGCCTCATACCATGCACGGACTGCGGCCATCACTTCACGGGCTGAATCATTCACCCCGGATGGCGGCATGTTTTCTGGAAACCCATTGGGAGAGGCGCTGTTGTTGCTTGCTGCGGTGGTACTCCAACCTGAAATGTTTGTCATTATTCCTACCTTCCGAGAAGATTTTTGTTTCTGCCGGCCTGCAACAGAGATTGCCCTACAACATGAGAGGGGAGAAGGCCGAGGGCTGGCCCAATGATCTTGTTTAGTGCCCCGGCTGCTCTGCCACCATACATAGCCGTTTCTCCAACAAGCCGTGGTGATGTAAGCCCAAGGCCCAACACCGACACGGGGTTGGTAGCAAGCGCGGCAACCCCACCAAGTGAGGCCCCTAGCCCCTGTAAACCGCGAGGAGTTGCACTGCTGTATGATTGTCCTGCCAGTTTTGCCATGAGGTTTTTAGCCCCGGCATCCTCCAACATCTGCGCTAGGTCAACTCTGCGTCCGTATGTAGTGTTGGCATTGTTCCTCATTACCGACTGCAACTTCCTAACCGTGGTATCTACATTTGCCCCAGGATTAGAAGAAAGGGTGCTTTCAATATCCTTTATGATCTTGCTTGCGTCCTCGTAACCCTTCATAACTTTTGCATATTCTGGGGCTTGCTTTACAATTTGCCCTTTAATTGCATGATATACGCTATCAGCAACACGGCGGCCAGGAGTGCCATATTTTGCATTGTCTCTGATCTCCCCGATTGATTGTTTTAGTGCGTCAAGCCCCTCGACTGTGTGGTATTCGTTTGGGTCAAGGTTCTTCCAGTCGTCAACGGTTGTGTTTATTTGCTCCCACACTTCCGCTGCTGGCTTGTTTTTCACGAAACCCTTGAACATCCCGGTCTTTTTTACGTCTCCGATAACACGATCAATAGAACCAACATCAACTGGGGAATTAAGAGGTAGTGCTTCTTTGCCCGCCTGATACTCCGCCCCCCGCGCCTTCCTCATCGCAACCGTGGCCCTTTTCGCGTCTTCTGCCACTTCCTGTATGGGGGCAACCCCTCGCAAATGAGATTGCGCATCAGCAAATGCGTCCCCGCCCTGTGCGCCAGCCCTGGCAAGTTCCCTTAGTGCCTGCCCTCCCCCCCCTGTTATTTGTCCGAAAGAATGTGACGCAACCGGCTCGACAACATTTCTCATTATCGCGCCCGGAGCTTGAACAACCATGTTTGTTGGGTCAATCATCCTCCCAACTTTCCCGCCGACAACTCCAGCCTTGTTAATTGCAGCAGAAAGACCTTGAGCCTTTGGCGCGACGGAAGCGAGTGTTTTTGCTCCCCCCCGTAACAGTCCGGCCCCTCCGGTGGTTGCCCCGGAAACATCGGCAAGCATCCCCACTGGGTCTGTGATAGCAGTTTCTTTGATCGCGCCCAGAGAACCGTATCTCTCCTTAATTGCAGAGCCAAGAGCATCCGCATATACTTCCTGCGGCTGTTCTCCGGGTATTAATTTTTGACCTACCCCCATAACAAGGTTATCAAGGCTTCTCGCCGTGTCTATCGGGTGCAGGATAGGCTGCGCCATATTGGTTAGCAATTTTCCAGCACTGGCCGGTATGTTGCCAGGCAAGTCTCTCCATTGAGAGATTTTTTTCTCTTCTTGTGGCTGAGAACCGGGAAAGTTGCTTTTAGCATAAGCCAACACCTGTTCTTGTGTGGCAGCATCAGGAGCGGTCACCTCAAAAACTTGGCCGTCTGGAGCCGTAATCTCGTAGGTCGCCATTATTTCCTCTTGATTCCCCATCCTGCGGCGGGATCGGTATTATAATCAATCTTCGGGTACAGGGTTGTCACATCTCCCTACCCTGGCAACTTTGAAGCCCTATCAAGCTGATTGTTGAAAGACTTGATCTTCTCTTCCTTGTTTCCTCTGTGATATTCAAGAACTTTCTTAACACCTTCCGCCGCCGACATTTTACGACCCGAGACCCGCTGTAAAATGCCCTGCTCGTAATTCGACACAGGGCCAGGGCCAACAACCTCCATTCTGAGACTACCGGCGTTGGCATCAAGAAGGGTTTGCAGAATCTGCGAGTCATTCATTGCGGCGGTGTTCATCCCTATCGCAGTCGCGTATGGAGCCACGGCTGACTTAACCGCGCCAGAAAGGCCGGTCACTGAATCCCCGCCCTTTTTCACAATCTCTAGGGCCTGGTCAATTCTGGAAATTGACATTTTATCGCCGACTGCTGCCTGATAGTTTTCCGGCAATTTATTAAGGAACGGCTCAACAACAGACATTTGCTTTTTATTGTCTATGTTGATATTGGTGTTATTCCTTGCCGCCCCGGCCTGCGCCTTTGTGAGTTCAAATTCACGAAACAACGGGTTGATCCCTGCCGGTGCGCCGCCCTCGCCTCGCTGAACATACCAGGGGAGTTTCGGTCCTGCCTGGTACATTGGCTTCATGGTCCTTGGGTCAAGGAGTGTTTCCCCCTCTCCCAACTTGATCGGGTCTTGCGTGGCCGTTAGCCCCTTAACGGCCTCTTTCGCAAGTCCTGGCACGCCGAGCATGTCCTGATACATTGCCTGAGTATCGAATCGTGGCGCGGCCCCTTGCATCGCTATTGCTGCATCTTGTGTTGGCAGCCCGCCGGAAGCATCAAGAGCCTGCCGCTGCGGGGATTGATAATATTTCCCTGTGTTGGCGTAAAACTCGTCTTCCCGCTTCTGTCTTTCCTGCTCGGCAAGAACCTGGGCCATTTTCGCCTCCTGAAACTTTCGCTGGAGGGCCATATCGTTTCCCTGTTGATAGGCCATTAGCCCGCGCCCAAGGGCTTGCCCAGAGTTTGTCCCTTGCCCCCCAGATTCGAGCAGAGAAGCGGCCATATTCATTGTGGCGGGGTTCTGTAGAAAATCCATTAAACCAGGCATCATTCCCTCCTTACTTGCTCATTAAATAGCCGCCGAGTGCGCCTATGCCTGCCCCGATAGCCGTACCCCAACCAGGAACAACGCTCCCGTATGTTGCCCCAGACCCTGCCCCGGCTGCCGCTGACCCAGCCGCTGTGCCAAATGCGGCGGACCCCAGGTACGCCCCTGCTAATGCCCCGCCAGCCGTACCCGCCAGCCTGTTTGTTGGATTAGCTGCCATACTGGACGTACTGGTGGTTCCCCCGTATTGCCCTTGTACTAGCTGCGCGTATCTGTTTAGGGCCGCATCTTGGGCGTTTTGGTCAAAGTTCCACCGATTGAGTTCGTCTGTTAATTGTGCTTGCGCAAGGCTTTCCCTGGTTTCCCCGACGTTTGCTAGTTGTTGTGCATCAACATATTCCTGGTTCGCCATTTGGGGGGCAAATTGCATGGCCTGCATCTGTTTTGTCCGTTCATCGCCAAACATCTGACCCATTGCCCCGGTTGCCGCTATCTGGTTCTGCCGCTCGTTTGCGTAGTTTTGTCCATACATGCTGGCTGCGGTATCTCCATATGCACCAGCTAGTGCAGTTTGATGCAGCCCCGATCCATATCTTCCGCCGGATGCAAACTGGCTATCAAGGCTGTTTCTGACCTTTCCCAAAGCCCTGCCCACCGTCTCGTCTATATATGGGTTTTTGTTAAGATAGTCACCCCTGGCATTATTGTTCAAGTAATCAAAGGCCGGGTTGGCTGTTAGATAATCTCCGCGAAGAGTGTCGGTAAGTTGTTTGTTCCCACCAGATAAAGCCGCAGAACCATTTATTGCTCTGCCGGCCTGCATTTGCAACGCCTGTTCTGTCTCAGACGAGAATGGCGTCACCGTTGACCCAGGAAAATATTGTTGGGGGGTTTTAGATTGAGTATTCGCCCTAGCGAATATTTCACGCAAATAATCTTGTTGGCCAACCCATGGATCAGCCTCCTGAATGGTGTTAGTGTTTCCACCTCCCCCGCCGCCACCACATAACGCAACATCCCCGTGATACTCGTAGCTGTCTTCGCTTATTGTTTCCCCGGTACTCATGTCGATTGTGACGCTATTATAAACTTTCATTCTTGCACCCTCGAAATATACGTTACAAGCCCGTCAGATGATGTTTTGTCCCAAAAATTATAGCAAAAATTGGGTATTGTTGCGGCTACAGTCATTATTTTCTTGGCATACCGGCAAGCCAGCTTATTGCTTGTAGGAGTTATCCCGTAAAACACATCAAATAAAAATTCCCCGTTTATTTGTAGAGAAAAACAATGGCCTATCATCTTCTTCCCAAGCGCTATGTGGTCTCTGCCTATCCCGCGCTTGAATACAGAAAAATGAATTTGTGCTCTTTTCCCCTCAAAGGTGTTGATCCACCCAACCACTAAGGGGGATTCATCGCGGGTCAATACAAATAATAACTGGCTTCCGCTCTTAAAAAGTCTGACAAAATCATCGGCACATCGTACAGACCCATCCGAAAAGGCAAGTTTCTCTATCCCATCCCCAACAAGGTTGTTATATAGCCCTGCGAGAAAAGAATCCGGCATGGTTGGGATGCCATCGACCACTATATATGGAATAATTTTATCCATTACCCAACCAACACACAGGAAAATATTCTATCGGTTGTCGCCGTGTCAGCGTGAGTTAGGGTGATGGTCTTTGCCGCAACATCGCGACCAGAAACATACAGCCCGGATAAAGCACCCGCTGCGGTTGCTGTGTTAGGGGAAAACGTCAACACGGTATCTGCCCCAATCCGTCCATCAGCAAACGTAACCAGCGTGGTTGTGCTATTTGCTGTAAGCGTCACTGTTGCCGTGTTGTTGGTCTTGCCATCCATCACCGCATTAATCTTCTTGGCAAGCTGCTTGCACCACTCAAGGGGGTTAGTGTGTGTTTCAATGACTTTTAGAAAGCTCATCGGCTGCCACCCTCTGAAATTTCGACGATATCAACCCCTTGCGCGTGCGTGAACCCTCCCGAAACCTTTACCCGTGCCCTGTGGTATCTGGCGTTATTTCTCACCTCAACATCCCCGGTGGCGTTTGGCGCTGTCTCTGCGCTCCAGGTGACACTTTCTGTCAGCGCGTTGCGCGTTCCGATTTGCATCGTCACAGATGATCCACCGTCAACCATAGGCCGGATTCTCGACAACCGCGTTCTCTTCCCTGGGGTTATTTCCACCTCCCCCGTTTCTATTGTAGCGTCCAGCGCTGTCCCGCTAAAAAAACACAGCTTGTGATCAGTATTAAATGCCGACAGAGAAATCGTATTATCTATCCAGACTCTCGAATCAAGCGAAAACTCCAGTGAATCAAGGCTTGCGGAAACGGAATCTAAAGAATCGAGCGTATAGCTTGTCGGTATTGCAAGCCGTGCAATAAACTCCAGTGTTATGTCCGCAACAGACCATCTTTTTTGGGAGTTTTGGGCATAATTAAACATTATTACCCTATTCGGAGTCCCAGAATCATTGGAAGCGCCAGGATATACCCAGAAAATCACCTGATTTATCGGGTCAACGACCGAAGAAATTCGATATAAATACGCCTGGTCAAGATCGGAATAAAAAGTCTTTGACACCATATTATGGCTTATAGGCGTTGACCTTGTTCCGTCAAACATATAAAAGCCGTCTTCACCCAAATACGCTGTCATTGTCCCGATTTTGCATATAGACCCCGGCGCGTTGGTACCATAGCCTGCCTCTATCTCGTCAAACTGGAACACTGCCGGGCTACCCACATATGTCATGCGGGTAATGGCGCGTTCTTGGAAAATTATCCCGTATTCTCCCCCCACCACCCCCTGGACCCACCCGTTGGCAGAATTTAAATCTTGGAAATCAGATTGGGTGGTGGACGAAACAGTCCAATCGGTTGGGTCCCCAATTGCTGACCACCTAACGCGAAAGGGAATGCTCCCGTCAGAGGTATCGTAGGTGTTACCAACCACGACAAAATCGCGGACAACTCCGATATATCTGGCTTGTGGTGCGGAAGCTGATAGGCTTGCAAAAGTCGAACTTGTCCCCATGGTGAACGTCTGAACAGGGTCACCAACCTGAGCCGCGAGTAATTGCTCTCCCCATTGTGTAAAATTCCAATTACTATCGTTAGCGCAACTATACCCTCCACCTACAGAAACATCCCCCCAGGTCGTGGTGCTTATTCGGTAAAGCTTTGAAGCATCGCCAGCGAACAAATATACATTGCCGTCATTGTCTCGGCCTGACGCGGCTCCTTGGCACCTTGCCCCAAGCGCCCCAGAGTAGATAGAAAGCCCAGGGAACTGCTTGTAGCTGTCTCCGTGCGGAATGACGTTGTTCGCAACCGTTGCCCCAGCATTGTCGTGTACTGGCAAGTCTGGAAGGTACTCCCCAAACTTTATCATGCAGCCGTTACCTGTAAAATAGATCCAGAGAACTCCTCGTTAATATCCTGTCTTTGCACGGAGTTTTTCGCATCATCATATTTTGCTTTCCACAAGATCGCGCGCAGATCATTACCAATATACGGTTCCGCCTCAGATAGTGCGGCAAACAAGACAAGCTCTGGGGCGTTGGCGGTGAACCAGTTCGTTTCATTGCTTGCAGAGAGAGCGTCAAGGCGCTTGTAGTAGCTACCCTTGACCGTGTATGTGCTATCTGAGTACGGGCCAAAAATAAAGTTTCCTCCCTCTCTGGCAAAAAACAACGGCTTGGAGTCTGCCGAACGAGTCGGATAGTTTGTGTAAATCCATTCCGCTGTCTTGCGCTGTAGCTTCTGGACCGGCGCGCCAAAGACATAAAAATGCTTCATTTCGATATACCCTGAAGGGACAGCCACGACCCCGGACGTTATCGCCTCAGAAATATCTGTTTCCATGGCGGCAATACGTAAGTCGCGATATATCCGCGCCTCGCCCAACGTAATCAGGTCAGGAATTACCCCGGTAAGGTCTGAACGGTTAAGCCATGTCCCTACCGCTGTTTTGATCGTGGTATAAGAATTAAGGCTCATCCAAGCCACCCGTAGCGGTCAATGTAAACCGGATTGTGGTTGTAAAACTTGATCCCTTCACCAGCAAACCGGCAAAGGTGCGACTCCTTGGGGATGTAAACCTTAATCCCTTTCCCTTCTGCCAGGCCGACGAGATATTCCATGTTTGGCCGCTGGTAGGTGTATTCCTCGCCATCCGCCATGTCTATGCCCCACAAGCCTATCTCTTCCGCCCCTTCGTGAATTGCCAGGGCCATCGCATAGGCAACAGAGGAGTTGTAGTACCTTGCGTGAATCCCAAAAGGATATTTTGTCACGGTGGGATAATATTTTTCTTGCATATACACCGGAACGCAAACTTCGTTTTTCAAACGATCAATGTATCCACCCGGCCGCTTGCAGTGTTCGCTTTCAAGTAACCGCAAGTCGTGCATTTCAAAAAGCCGGTCCATCTGCGGCCATGCAGAATCCCACGGCAACCCCCACTTTTCCCATGAATGGTCGCTCCATGGTGCCTGATCGTGGGTAGATGAAGAAAGCCCTATGATGGCAACTTTTAAGCCCATGTTTTTCTCGTCCTTGCGAAAGGCTTCCCGGCCACGGTCAACAGATAAGGCTCGTTGGTCTGGATATAGCACAATGCCCGCCGCTTTTCGTCAACGTCAGGGGAAAGCAAATTATAGCCAAGATTTTTCAGCCTCACCACATCGCCCATGTGGATTGATCCGACATGCGTAAGAGTCCCCTTGTACTTCCCGAAGTTTTCCGGCTTTGCGTCTCGATCTTCAGCGTTTGCCTTGAGAACATCGCTATTGTCGTAGCTGGTCTTGACAATTAGCTTGTCAGCCTGCTCGTCGTAGTAACTTGTTTCTTTCAGCATTACCCTATCAACCTCACGGTAAGGGCGTGCAACTGGCCGTATTCCGTTGTTCCGGTGGTCATTTTCCCGTACACGCCCAAGTAGTTTGTGGTAGTTCCCATATTCCCTACTGTCACTGCTGCTACCCGCGCCGAGGTGCCAACCCCGGAAAAAGTGGCGATCGTTGTACTACCCAATTTGCGGGTGGTGGTTGCGGAGATACGCGCGAATTTCTGCACAACACCGAACACGATATTTGTGGTAACGAGTGATGATTGCGGAAAGGCAAGCTGATCGGAAGTAGTATCAGCCGTGCCGAAATATACGGAAGTAAGGAGCGTGTCACTGGTCCCTGCCAGCTTATCCCACCCCATCGTTACCTCTACCATAGCGCGGCCATCTGGCATCAACAGCGCAGGGAATGGGATAGAAACTACCTTCTGGTTGTTGCTATTGAGGGCCATATCAATCGGCGCGGCGAGATTATAAACCACCTGATCCCCGCCAACTGGCCGCCAGTATGTCCCGTCAGATACCATGTAAAAGTATGATTGACCGGTAACAAGCGGAGAACAACAGATAGTCCGCCCTGTGTTGTATTCTGCGGGTGGTCTGTCTGCCCACGCTACGGGTTCTTCAACCCGTGATGTCCTAAACGCAATCTGTTGGCTTCTGTATCGTCCCATTAGAACCACCCGTCCTTGCTTTAAAAAGTGGCCCCGAAGGGCCACCCGTTGTTACGCTACGGTATTAGTGAAAGGAGTTGCCTCAGTGCCAGCAGCATCGCCGACAATCTTGACAAACCAAAGATTCGCGGCCAGGCCCTCGATTTCAATTTCCTGGCCTGCAAGACCACCCGTACTATTTGATGTGCCGAGCAGGTCGATGGTGTCCGCAGTGTCACCAGCGACAACCGGCCACCGAACAGTGGTATTGTCGGAGTCGTTGCCCATAATGGCATAGCCGATCATAATATCTGCCCCAGAAACAGACTTGATACTTGCGGCCGAGGTGAAGGTGGTTTTGACAATAAACCGGAACTTCAACCCGGCAGCAGCGGCCGGGAGAGTAACCGCGATACCGGCCGCCCGGTCAAGCACTATGGTTTTGTTTGAGTGGTCAGCCTCAGTAACGGTCAAAGTGGCAGCGGTGGCGTTGACAATTCGCGTTGAAACATCACAAGTCCGGTTCAGTTCCGTTGCCGTTGCCACTACTCCATCAAGGATGTTTGCCTCAGTGGTAGTGGTTGCAATGGCAGCAGTATCAGCCACCCACCATTGCGTCGCCGAAACGGGGACAAACCACCCGGATTTACCTGGCCCCATGGTAAAGGCAGCATCTTCGGCAAGGCCGTTGATGTTGTCGTTCCCACCATTTACCGGGTAGACCTTTAAGGCTGCCGTGGTTACGGTATTCACCACGAAAATAGGGCCGGTGGTGGTTGCCGCTGCGGGCAAGGCCACGCCCACAGTTCCATCTGCTGCGGTTACCGCGTTGCACTGCTTGGTTAATACTGCTGCGTCTGATGCCCCAGAGCCAAGAGCCGCGATTGCTTCACGGGTCATGGTTACGGAAGTGGCGTTCAGCGCAATAACATCCGCCGCGCTGATAGACACCACCGTTACTCCGGTAATCTTGTTCAGCAAGGACGCACTACCGTCCGTGTTCTGAATCCATTGGAAACTCATGTGCTTATCCTCTGTTAAAGGGGGCCGAAACCCCCGTTATTGATTAAGAAGTGGTCAGGTCATACACGGCGGCATGCGCGGCCTCGGTGCACATTTCCAAGGTATACTCAACAATGATCTGCTTCCGCACACTGTCGCCGGTTTTTGCCAAGTCTGTGGTATGGAAGTCCCGGAGAGTCGCAAACTTGACATACTCTGGGTCCATGAAGTACACAACATCCGCTGGACACTGCCGACAAGGGACAAGAGTAACCTCGTTCCCTAGAGGGTCAATATACACGTCCACGGTGTTGATGACCTTCTTGGTGTCTGCGTCACGGGTCGTGGTGCCAGAGCCGGAGAAGGTGGCAAACTTCCGCTTCTGGAACGCGTTCAGCACGCCCATGGTCGGGTTGCCGCCGTTGGTCCAGGCAGAGGCCAGCACGGTCTCGACAAACGACTCCTGGAGTGCCCGCGCAGTGCCGTCTGTGTGGGCATCCGAACCGTTACCAGCAGACGCAGTGGCATCAGAGGCCTTGTTGGAGTTGGTCAAAATCCACGCCTGCGCGCCCGCACATTCTGAGGCCAGAGTGTCGTTACCGGCGACATATGCGTTGTTTTCCAGCAATGCGGACTCCACGTCCCGTTTCAACTCCTTCATGCGTTTTTCCATCTGGTAGGCCATTTCTGACTTCCGGCCAGCCTTTGAAACGGCCTCCTGAGTCCCGGTTACAAGTGCCACCTTATCGGAAATAGCCCGATAGTTGTATGCCCTGGTCGTCGCCGTGATAGAGTCGGTGGTTGCGTCGTCACCCTCGATTACGAAATTAGAAGAAGATGCGGCGGTCAGGCTGTCTTTCTGCCACTCATGCTTGGTTCCGGTAGCGGCGGTTTTCGGGATTGCCGAAAGAAAAGGGGTATCTGCCGGGGAAATGTCGTAGATGATATCGGACAAGTCCTCCCGGTTGCCTACTGCGTCAAAACTTGAAAAAGTACTGGTTGGCTGTGCCATGGTTGTTGCTCCTAAACTTTACCGGAGGCAATCAGGTATTCTCTGATCCCTTGCTTGCCGCCTGATTTTTTTATGGTTGATCGTAGATTGGTAAACTCTTTGTTCTTGCCGTCTTGAGTTGATGGCGCTGATCCGGGCTTGACAAGTTTCGGCGCGACACGCACCTTCTTTTCCACCCCGGCCTTGCTTTCCATCATTTTGTCATACAGCATCGCCTTGCGAAGCACATTGATATGAAACGCTTTCCGAACCACATTTAGGCCTTCCGGCTGTTCCCCCCAGGCTGCGAGGTCTTTTTGTACGTGGGCTTCAAGCTCTGCCCATTCTTTCGCGGCTACGGCATCATCAGCCCATCCAGGAATCTGCGCTTTCATTTTGGCCGCTTCTGCCGCCATGTGCGTCTGTTCCTGCTCCTGGTTTTGCTCCGCCATCTTCTGCCGCTCGGCCTGCACCTTCTGCATCGAGGCGTTAAGGTTTCCTTGCCGCATCTGAAAATCAGCCAGTTTCGCCGCATACTCTGCTGGTTCGTACTGCCGTAACTCCTGCCAGTTAATTGCCTGGAACTCCCGCATTAACTCCTGCTGGGCAAGGTTGGCAAGGTCTCCAACCTCTTGCAACTTCGCCTCGGCCCGTTGCTGAAACTCTACGGCCTGCGCGTCAAGTGCTTTCTTCTTCTCTGCAACTTCTCGGCTTTGGTTGTCTACGTGCCCTCGCAATTGGTAGGCGGCCAGAATGTCGTTAAGCTTGGCTGATCCCTCCTTCCCGTCGATCTTCGTCTTGATTACTACGTTTCCTTCTTCGTCAGCATCGAACATGCTAGCCTCGACTCCGAGAAGCGCGGAAAGATCGTCGGTGGTGATCTGCGGCCCTTCTACTTCTGCGCCATCATCGTTTGCTTGGGGTTCACCCTCGGCCCCTTCTTCTTTTACTGCTGCCGGATCGGCTGGTTCTGCCGCCGGTTGTTCAATATTGGCTGGTGCTTCCCCTGCTGTAAGGAGATTTTCCAACCGCTCAATGGTACTTGCGCCGTTTCCGGTAGGGTTCCCGTTTTCCTCTGCCATTGTGATGCTCTCCTTTTATTATCTGATAAACCGCTTTAATCCCTTGCGCTGCTCGACCTCATCCATCCTGATCTGCGCAATATCTCCCTCTTCCACAATCTTGGTTATTTCCCGCTTGATCCCTGCGAGAATCTGCTTTGCCACAATCACCCGCTGTGCTTTACCCTGGTCGTTTGGGTCACAGGATAAGGCTTGCGCCTCCAGGTATTCGCCAACCTTGACAAACGCATCTTTGAAAATGGGGTTGGCAAGCAATGCCCTCGCGTCTGATGCTTTGAAAATCTCTGATTTATACATCAGGCATCTCCCCCATCCCCGCTGGGCCAATATCAACCTTTAACCCCTCAAGGAAAGCCTGTATTTCCAGCTTCGCCGACTCGATTGACTCCTTGCTGGCCCTCTCTGCTCTCCGCTCTGATGCGTCATATTGCATCTTCAAAAGGTCCATTTCGTGCTTGTGGGCCTCTTTCATCTGCGTTACTTGCCCGTCAAACTGCATCTTTTGCATGGCAAACTCGCCCTTGATCTTCTCGGCCTCTGCTAAGATGTTGGGCTGGCCCTTCTGCTGCTGCTGGAATTGCTGGAACTCTTGTGATGCCGGATCAAATGCGTACTTCTCTGGCAACTCAAAGCCGAGGTTCTTGGCTACATCGGCAAACAAGGCATAGCCATGTTGCGGGCCAATCAGGCCAAGCTGTGCGAGTTTCTCCTGCGCCTGAACCATCAACATCAGCTTTTCGCGCTTCTCCTGCTCGTTGCCGGTGCCGATTCCCACCTTCACAATGAGGTCGTTCCGCTCTTTCCACTCTCGTGGGTTAACGGCCACATACTGCCCGCGCATCTTGATAATGCGCTCTTTGTCTTGATACCGGAGTAGAACCCCATGCACCTGACGGACAAGCTCTTTTACCCCTGTTTCGGCCAGCATCCGCGCTATCATTTCTATTTTCTGGCTAGCGCGGTTCAGGTTCTCAAGGAATGCGCCCTTGGTGCTGTCACGCAATGAATCAGGGTCAAGGCCAGAGGTGGTCTTGCTTATGCCGGTACGGGTTTCCTTGAGGTTGTCGATGTAATCAATTACCGGGAGTATCTGTCCGACAATAGATGGAGAGATAACAGCTTCAACGCTTCCAGACACAGGCTCTTGTCCTGAAACACGCTTTACGCCACCGGGAAGAGATTGCAAGAAGTCTTTGAGATTTACCCGCTCGTTGACAATCCACTGGTTGTTGTTGGTCCGATAGATGTTGTCCAGCATCTGCCGGGAAAGAACGGTCTTAATCTCCTGCAAGTCTGCAAGATCATCATCCAGTGATTCGCCAACATGCCTATGGGGGATACGCTTTGGCACAAACGAGGTCATTGGAACAGCGGGAATTACTTGGTTCCAATCCTCGCCGGGGGGAATCTTATCCGAGACTGTCACCACCTTGCGCAACTCGGCAATGCCGTCATCGTCCCAATCAACTTTGATGTATGCCTCACAGAACTCTATCTCGTCCTGGGATTTATCACCAATGGCCGCACCGTAATCGCCGCTTTCATCGTCCACGGAGTCGCGGGCATTTACCTGTTGGTCGTTGCTATTGCCAGCTATTGCCGCAAGGGACGCAACAAAGTCTTTCCCCATCCCCATCCCAATCAACTCTGAGCGAGTCTTTACCGTCACATGCTCGGTGAAGGGAGAATCTTGCAATGATCCCCGGCAACGCTTGGAGACTCGCACCTCTTCTGCGGGCACCGCCTGGATGATGCACTTCCCGGTCTTGGTCGTTACCTTGATGCGAATATCGAAAAGAGAAATAGGCGCCCCATCAGGCCCCACAATGACCTTTTCTTCCTGGGCGACGATCTTTATGTCAGACCCGTTGGCCTCAAGGTCAGAGGAAATCTTGACTAATTCTTCTAGGGTAATGCCGCTGTATTCTTCCTCTTCAATCTTCTCCGAGGTGTCCCACCAATACTTGACATAGCCGTTCTTAAGCAACAACGCATCCTTGCAGGCATCATGCAGCAACAGCCAGCCGTCGTTGTCCTGCATAATTACCTTGTTGGTGTAGTCGCTCTCCTGCTCTGCCGCCCCCTCATCCTCTGGGCCAACCGGGATAAACTCTGCAATATTCCCAGAAGCAGTGAATACCCGCATAATGGCAGGCATAGCCCAATCGACAGCCTCGGCCAAGTCCTTACTGACAACCTGGGACCGTCCTTCCTGCTCATCGCCATAAGGACGCCCGTGGTAGTGGTCAAGCGCGGTTGCCCGCTGCGTGGACAAGTCACCATCGTCAACGCCAAGGGATTGCGCCCGCTGTGATCTGATTATTGCGACAAGCTCTTTATCGTTCACAAGTATCTCTCAAAGCCTTTGGCTGGAATGATGAGCAGGGGCAGCAATCCGCCCCACCCTCTTTCGATTACCGCGTTCTTGATCCGGCGCACCCGCTCATTCAACGGCAAGTCCGGGCTTTGCCCCTCAAAGATGCGGGCGGCAAGATCGTTCATATCGTCCGTTCCATCTGGGATCGTAGACTCTGGTTCTACAAACTCCCCGATCTGATCTTCTCCAATCCCATCAACACCAGCAATCGGAGCCTCTGCCTCAACATTCTTCCGTGGCCGTGCCATTATCGTATGTACCCCGTGTTAATTTTTAGTGGGTGGTCGAAGAACTTGCACGTCTTACCCGTGACAATCTCCCCGAAAAGCTCAGTGAACGCCCAAACGTAAGCGTCTGCCCGGTTTGGCGACGACTCACCCATATAACCCTTGGTGGTCATGGCGCACAGCTCGTCCTCAAGGTCGGGAAAGTACCCGCCATGCCGGATGCGCCCCTTCTCTGCCAGCGCAGATATAGGCTCGGCTCGGACAACCTTGCCCCTGGTCGCTGTAACTCCACGGTAAGGGGTGTTCCTTCTGGCTGTCTGGATCACGTGCTCAACCATCGACCCGCCATAGTTCTTCTCGCCCACCACCTTGTCGGCACTGTGCCGCTCGTATGCGGTCGTAACGATCTTGCCCCACACTGCCGGTCCGGCCTTACAGGTTAAGTCCTCAAGCACATATCCGTTACCATCCACGCCGAGGCCGGCCACGATGATACCGATAGCGTCATTGTCTGCGTTGTCCGTGTCCTCTGATCCTGACGGGTCAACCGCCACCACTATCCGTTGCATGTCTGGCAGCTTGTTCACCTTGCGCCAAGTCTCGATACCCTCGATGGTCCACAATGCGCCCACGGTGTCATCAAGGAAGCGCCCCTCAAGAAAGCGGGTGCGCAGTCTTGCCGGTAGCGATTCGAGCGTTGCAAGGTATTCAGCGGGCAGGTTGTCCACGTTATCCGTGGGGTTCATCACCATGCTGGCATAATTGCTGGCCGCGATAGGCTGCTTGTCCTGCGGGTCTCTGCCCTTCACAAATAGCTGGTACGTCCAGTGCGCCTGACTCGGGGGGTTGCAATCGTAGTACATCTTCAACCGCAACGGACCCTTGCCATCGTCACGTTCTGCTCGTTGGGCCAGCCTGGTAATAGCCAGGTTGCGGGAACTGTAGGGTATCTGGCTGCACTCATTCAGGAACAAAGACGCGTACTCCTGGCCTAGAATCTTCTCGGTTCGCTCCTTGTCATCCAACCCGCCAAACCATATCTGGCTCTTGTTGGGAAACTCGGCATACCAGTCTGTCTTATCAACGTGGGCAGAAACGCCAGGGAAGCATAGCTTCATTACCTTGGGGAATGTATCAAGGACAACGGCGCTTTTAACATGGTTAAAGCGATACCGCAGGACAGCGTGGCGGGAACCAGAAGCGGCCAAGGCGCGAAGGACAAGCGTGCGGGTGATGAGAAACGTCTTGCCGCTCCGGCTTCCACCAAAGAGCAAGTCGTGGGTTTCGCTTCCGCCCATCAACTGAACCGCTTGTTTTTGTTTGGCTGTCAGTTCCAATGCCTAACCACTTTTGTTTTATCCACCGTGTGAAACAATGGCATTTTTCGTTGATATAGTTGCAAACTAATTTTTGGCAATTCCGATCCTTTTTACAGGCATTTCTCATCGTCTGACGTGAAACTGAGCGAAACTTTGCCAGTATGATCTATCTCCTGCTTGTCGCTCCACCCGAAGTTCTTCAATGCGAAGATCGGCCCCGCTGCTTGACCGCCCATATAAAGCCGTTGCTCTGCGTAATTCTGACATTTCAGCTTCGCTTCTTTTATGGTGTCAGAATATTCGTCCTTCTCTTGGTAGTCGCAAAGCGTCTCCCTGCTTGTCTGTAGCGCAAGGGCAAGTCCGGTGATTGTGTACGGTAGCTTCTCCTCGTCCATCTTAGCAAAGAACGCGTCGCACTTGTCTTTAAGCTCCTTAACCGTCTTAAACTTCATGGGCCTACCCGCTGCCATTGTTTACTTCCCACCCTTACAAGGCATCTTCCCGCCCTTCATCGGAATTTTGCTGCCTTTAG
>JBAYVX010000004.1:0-24089 GCA_041674365.1 Kiritimatiellales bacterium
GCCCGCCACAAAGAAACCGCCCATTACGCCAAATGGCGCGACACCGTTGCCGACATGATCGCTGTTCCGCGCACCAGCACCAAATTTGAAACCCTTTATCCTGAACCCGCCCGCTGGAGCAGCAAATGAATTTTGAGTTTGCCACATCCAACCGGATCATTTTCGGGTGCGGAACGTTGGCTCAAGCCGCTCCCGCCGCCGCGCAGTTCGCTCGCCGCGCGTTGGTCGTGACTGGGCGAAATACGGAACGCGCCCGCCCGTTGCTCGCCGCATTAAAAAAAGAGGGTGTGGAATTTAAACTTTTTCCGCTCGGCAGCGAACCGACGGTTGAGGACGCGCAACAAGCGGCGGCATTAAAATGCGATCTTGTCATCGGGTTCGGCGGCGGCAGTGTTATTGATCTTGCCAAAGCCGCGGCCGCGCTGATGACCAACATCGGCGATCCGTTTGATTATCTGGAAGTCATCGGCAAAGGGAAGCCGCTGACGGTACGGCCTGTGCCGTGCATCGCCATCCCCACCACCGCCGGAACCGGATCGGAAGTGACAAAGAACTCCGTACTGTCTTCGCCGGAACATCGCGTCAAAGTCAGCATGCGCCATCCGTTAATGATTCCCGACCTCGCAATCGTTGATCCCGAATGTACGCTCTCCATGCCGCCCGCCGTCACCGCAGCCACCGGACTCGACGCGCTCACGCAACTGCTCGAAGCCTTTATTTCCAAAACTGCCAATCCAATGACTGACGGCTTTTGCCGCGAAGGGTTGCCGCGCGCCGTTCGTTCATTGCGCCGCGCCTTTGAAAACGGAAGCGATCTGGCGGCTCGCGAAGAAATGTCGCTCGCCAGCCTCTTTGGCGGACTGGCTCTGGCCAATGCCGGACTTGGCGCAGTGCACGGATTCGCCGGTCCGGTCGGCGGTATGTTTGCCGCGCCGCACGGGCTGGTCTGCGCTGCTCTGCTTCCGCACGTCATGAAAATGAATCTGGCAGTTATGAAAGATCAAAGCCGCCTGCAGGAATTTGCCCGCATGACCGGCGGCAAAACCGCCGAAGATGGAATTCATTGGATTGCCGGACTGTGTCGCGATTTGCAAGTTCCGTCACTCTCAGCGCTCGGCGTAACGGAAGCCGACCTTCCGGTTTTGATTGAAAAAGCGCAGCGTTCCAGCGGCATGAAAACCAATCCGGTTGAATTGACCGAAATGGCGCTGACGACGATTCTTCAGGAGGCGCTGTAGCGTGCTGATTGTTACAACAGAAAATACGGATGTGTTCCGCAATCTGGCGGTGGAGGAGTGGCTGCTGGATCATGCTGCCGGGCGCGGACCGATTTTGTTTCTGTGCGTCAATTTGCCGTGTGTGGTGATCGGGAAAAATCAGAATCCGTGGCGCGAATGCCGGCTGTCGCTGATGGAAAAAGACGGCGTTCTGCTGGCGCGGAGGATTTCCGGCGGCGGCGCGGTTTATCACGACGCAGGCAACCTGAATGTCGGCGTGATTGTGCCGCGCACTGAATACCGCGAAGAGAAGCAGTACGAACTGATTTTCCAATGTTTGGATAAATTCGGCATCAAAGCTTCCAAGGTTCGGAAAAACTCGTTGGTCGTCGAAGAGCTGAAGTTTTCCGGTCAGGCTTTCTGTTTTCGTAAACAGCACGTTTTGCATCACGGTACGCTTCTGGTTAATTCTGATCTGAAACGCCTGGGGCGTTATCTTGGTGCTGAAGTCGAAGGGATCGAAACCAAGGCGGTCGCGTCCATTCCGGCACAAGTTGCCAATCTTTCATCGTTTGCGACGGAGTTGACGATTCAAAAACTGTCCGAGGCACTCATTGAAACGTTCAAAAAAATGTACGGGGATGGAATGGTGGAATGGTGGAATGATGGAAGGATTCCGGAAAAAGAACTGCTTCCAATCCTTGGAAAACTTTTTTCCAAGGATTGGAAACTTTGCCATACTCCGCGCTTTCAAGTGATGTTAAGCGGTCGGACGCTCGAAGTCGAAAAAGGCCGCGCTACCAATCTGGACGGAAACCCGCTGTTTGAAGAAGCGATAGTCCTCAATGTGACTTGATGATGAAAAAACAGATTCTTTTTCTGCAGTTGCCGTTGTTGGATAACGATACCGCCGGACAGCGTGAAAATTTTCCGTTCGCGGCGCTCTGGCTTTCGCATGCGCTTTCACAACATCCGGAAGGCGAATTCTGGGAGGTTGTTCCGGCTCCGGCAGAGTGGGATGAACTGGATAATTTTCATTTGATTCAGGCAATTCCGGAGAGTGATGCGGCTGCTGTGGCGTTTACACTGTGCCTTTGGAATGTCGAGCGCGCCGTGAGGCTGGCCGGACTGATTCGCAATACCAACCCGGAAATTTATCTGATGGCGGGCGGCCCGGAGGTTTCAGACGATCACCCGTTCCTGCTGGATTCCTGTTTTGACGTACTGGTGACTGGCGAGGGCGAGGCGGTTTTTCCAGAATTTCTGAAAGGCGTTCGGGGCGGAAAAATGCCCGTATATGACAACGTGCTTCTTTCGTCTTCGCGAGGTTGGAAACGAGGCCGTAACCCGCCGCCGCAGATTGAACTGACCTCGGTTCAGGTTCCGGTCGATATGCTGAAGCCCTGTATTCAGGCGCGACCTTCGGTGTATATCGAAACGTCGCGCGGCTGTCCGCTGACCTGCACCTATTGCCGCTATCATCATTTGCAAGAAGGCGTCCGCGCGCTTTCGGCTGAAGCGGCGGCTGATCGTGTTCAGCAGTTGCGCAATGCCGGGGCGTGGGAAATCCGCTTTGTTGATCCAACGTTTAATGCCCGCGCCGATTTTACCCGCTTGTTGGAGCGGCTGGCGGAAATCAACGCCGACCGGAAGCTTGGTTTTTTCGCCGAGTTGCGCGCCGACACGCTGACGCCAGAGCAGGCGGTGCTGCTGGCCAAAGCCAATTTCGTGGACATTGAGGTTGGGGTGCAGAGTACCGATCCAAAGGTTTTGCGCGCGATTCGCCGTCCGGCGAACATCGCGCAGGTGGAGCGCGGCATCCGTCTGCTGACCGGAGCGGGCGTGCATGTGACGCTCGATCTAATGTACGGCTTGCCGGAACAGACATTCGACGATGTGGTGAACGGCATTGAATGGGCGCGCAGTCTCGGTCCGAATATCGACATTCAATGTATGCAGACTCTGCTTCTGCCGGGAACCGATTTGCGGGAGCAGGCGGCACAGTATAATATCAAGTCCATACCGCTGCCGCCGTACGGGGTGTTGTCGACATCCGCATTGTCTGAAAAGGAAATCGCTGAAATTGAGACAATGCTGCATAACAGTCCGGATATTCCAGCGGACATGATGACACCGCGTCTGATTGGCTATACGCTGGAAGGATTGTTTAAAGAGAAGTTTAAAATCAATGTTGCAGAACTGGATGATCCGGAATTTATTCCACCGGGATTTCAGAGTCGCCGCACACTGATTATTCAGGGCCGGAATCTGGATGCCCACCGGGAAGCCATTTGCCGGCTGATTGAGCGGACGGCTGTTTGTGAGCCGGATATGCTCTGGCAATTTGTGCTTTCTCCGGAAACCGAGGAGCCGCTCGAACTGCTGGTGGCGATGATTGAAACCCTTTACAAACAGCCGCAGCATCTGCTCGACCGCTATGCCTCCACCGATCTGTTCGGTTTGATCGCTTCGCGCCGCATTTTTGTCCGGCTGACGAAAAGCCGGAACTATGACCCGGCTTGGCGGAAGCAGGTCGGGGAATTGCTCGAACGCCATTTTATGTAAATGCTGGTTGAATCGGCTCACTGGACTGCTATCTTCTCCGGCTTCTTATGGCACTGCTTAGTTTACAGAATATCAGTATCGCGTTTGGCGGCCCGAAGCTGCTCGACGGCGTAACCCTGCAGATCGAGCCGGGCGAGCGGATCTGTTTGCTCGGGCGTAACGGCGAGGGGAAGTCCACGCTTCTGAAAATTGTCAGCGGTGAACTCGAACCGGATGGCGGCGAAATCGTCCGTTCACGCGATGTGCGCATTGCCCGCCTGACACAGAAGGTTCCTCAAGAGCTCAGTGGAACGGTTTTCGACATTGTTTCCAAGGATTGGAACCACGAACACGCGCTGGATCATCCGGTGGAGAAAGCGATCTCGCTGCTGGGGCTCGACCCGGAGCAGGAGTTTTCGGCTCTCTCTGGAGGGATGCGCCGCCGCACGCTGCTGGCTAAAGCGCTGGTGAATGAGCCCGATTTACTCATCCTTGACGAGCCAACCAACCACCTCGACATTGAATCCATCCAATGGTTGGAAAACTTTCTGTTGCGCTGGCGCGGTACGGTTTTGTTTGTCACCCACGACCGGGTATTTCTCAAAAAACTGGCCACGCGCATCGTGGAGCTAGACCGCGGACAACTGACCAGTTGGGCCTGTGATTATGAAACCTATCTGGTTCGTCGGCAGGCATTACTCGAAGCCGAAGAAGGGCAGCGAGCTGAGTTCGATCGCAAGCTGGCTCAGGAAGAAGTCTGGATTCGTAAAGGGATCAAGGCCCGCCGGACCCGTAATGAAGGGCGCGTGCGCGAACTGGAAAAATTACGCAAAGAGCGCGGCCGGCGGCGCGAGCGGGTCGGCACGGTTAAGCTTCAGTTGAACGAAGCGGAGCGTTCCGGACGGAAAGTCATTACGGCGAAAGATGTTTTCTCCGGATACGACGGTGCGGATATCATTAAGAATTTTTCGGTCGAAATTCTGCGCGGCGACCGCATTGGAATCATCGGCCCGAACGGATGCG
Organism: Kiritimatiellales bacterium; assembly: GCA_041674365.1. Taxonomy (GTDB): domain Bacteria; phylum Verrucomicrobiota; class Kiritimatiellia; order Kiritimatiellales; family Tichowtungiaceae; genus Tichowtungia. The sequence goes on from JBAYVX010000004.1 coordinate 4,785, forward strand.
GTAAATCGACGCTGCTCAACACGCTGCTGGGTCAGATTGCGCCGCGGTTGGGCGAGGTGATTCACGGTACCAAGCTGGAGATTGCTTATTTTGATCAGCACCGCATCAAGCTCGACGAAACAAAAAGCGTGAAGTGGAACCTTTGCGGCGATAACGAATATGTCCAGACCTGCAGCGGTCGACAGCATGTGGTCGGTTATCTGCAGAATTTTCTCTTTTCGCCTGCCGATGCCCGGCAACCGGTCGGGTCGCTCTCCGGCGGAGAGCGCAACCGGTTGATGCTGGCTAAGATTTTTGCCCAGTCTTCCAATGTACTGGTGCTCGACGAGCCGACCAACGACCTCGACGTCGAAACGCTCGACCTGCTCGAAGAGCTGCTGGTTGACTATCAGGGCACCGTTCTACTCGTCAGTCACGACCGCGCCTTTTTGAATCATGTGGTAACCGAAACGCTCGTGTTTGAGGGCGACGGAGCAATCAATGAATACGTCGGCGGGTATGACGACTGGCTGGCCCAGCGGGCGGCAGCCAGAGAACAAAAGTCAGAAGTCAGAGATCAGCAAACTCCTGCTGAAAAATCTGTCAAAAAGCGGAAGCTGAGCAATCGAGAGCGCGCCGATTTAAAAAACCTGCCCAAAAAGATTGAGCTGCTGGAGGCTGAACTTGAAGAACTGCATCAAACGCTGAACGATCCGGACTTTTACCGCCGGCCGGGCGATGAAATTAAAACAGTTACCGAACGCGCCGAAGCGGTTCCGCATGAACTCGAAACGGCCTATGCGCGCTGGGCGGATCTGGACGCCATTGAAACCTGAAATGTGAGACCTGAAACCTGAAAATTCTTGTACTCTGAACTTAGAACCCTGAACTTTTATTATGTGGATCACACTGGCACTGATTTCATCGCTTTTGCTGGGTCTGTATGACGTTTGTAAAAAACATTCGCTGAATCATAACGCGGTACTGCCGGTGCTTTTTCTCTCAGTACTGGCCGGATTTTTGCCCATGCCGTTTCTGCTGGCGGGATCGCGTCTGGCTCCGGAGGCCATGCAGCAGATTCACTGCTATGTGCCGGTCGCGACGTTTTCCGGGCACTGGCACATTTTCATTAAGGCCTTCATTGTTTCGATGTCGTGGATTCTGGCGTACTTCGCGATGAAGCACCTTCCGATTTCCATCGTGTCGCCCATTCGCGCCTCCGGCCCGGTCTGGACGCTGATCGGCGCACTGCTGATTTTTCACGAACGTCCGTCGGCTCAGCAGTGGATCGGTATGGCGATTGTTTTTGCCGCTTACTACGCCTTTTCACTGCTCGGACAGAAGGAAGGATTTCATTTTCACCGCAGCAAATGGATTCTGTTCATTTTTCTTGCGACGTTTATTGGCACGTTCAGCACGCTGTACGACAAATATCTGTTCCAGAAACTGGGCTATATGCCGATGCTGGTGCAGTTCTGGTTTGCCTTCTACAACGTCGTGCTGCTCGGTCTTTTTACTGCCATATTCTGGTGGCCCCGTCGCGCGGCGTTCACTCCATTTCAATGGCGCTGGAGCATTCCGCTGATTGGACTTTTTCTGGTTGCTTCGGATTTCACCTATTTCAACTCGGTTCACGATCCCGACGCGTTGATCGTGGTGCTTTCAATTCTCCGGCGCAGCAGCGTGGTTGTCTCGTTTGCAGCCGGATGCCTGATGTTTAAAGACATAAACCGCTGCAGAAAAGCCTGGGCGCTGGCCGGTGTTCTTGCCGGGGTGATTCTGATCGTGCTGGCGTAACATTTTCCAAACATTGGAAAAACGGAGCGAAAAGTTTCCAAACCTTGGAAAAAAGAATCGGAAAACGGTTCGCGGCAGGGCAATATCCGTTTCCAATATGAAACGAGCCACATGGGTTTCTATCACGGTTGTTGCGATCGGGCTGGCGGTACTGCTGAGTGCGGCTAATCTTTTTCTAGGCGGTCTGAATCAGGATGAAGGCTGGTATCTGTACGCCGCGAAGCAGATTACCGAAGACAAAGTGCTTTACCGCGACTTTATGTTTACACAGGGACCGGCACTTCCGACCATCTACGGAGTTCTTTTTCCAATCATTGGAAAACTCGGCGTTGCGGGCGGACGGCTGATCACTGCGCTGTTCGGGTTAGCCGCCGCCGGTTGTGCCGCGTGGCTGGCCGCGCGTTCGGTTTCTTCCAAACATTGGAAAGCCGCCGCGCTCTGTGCGTTTATTCTGACGGGCGTGAATGTTTACCAGAGCTATTTCACGGTGATCGTGAAAACCTACGCGCTGTGCGCCTTTTTTCTGACCGCCGGATTTGTTGCGCTGAGCTACGCCAACAGCCGCCGCGGCGCCATGGCCTCGTTCTGGGGAGGATTCCTGCTGGCGCTGGCGGCCTGTACGCGTCTTTCGGCAGGCGTCGCTCTGCCAGCCGCTGGCATTTGGCTGCTCTGTAATCGGAAAAAAGTTTTTCCGCTATCGTGGGTCGCGTTCGGGATCGGCGGGAGTTTTATTCTGCTCCTCGGCTTAGGTACGTTCTTTCTAATTGCTCCAGAGAATACGGGATTCGCGCTGTTCGGCTACCATGCCGGGCGCTTGCCCGGCAGTTTAGTGCAGCTGGTTGCGCTGAAGGCCGGTTTTCTTTCCCGCTTTGTGCAGGCCTATTTTGTTTTCTGCGCCGGACTTCTGTTGACCTTTGCGCTGAAGCGGCTTCATTGGCCGGTGCGCGAGCGCGGCTTTGAGGAAATGACGCTCGACAGTCGTCCGCGGCTGATGGAGCTGATGCGCGAGGCGAACGCCGAGCGTTCTTCGTTTGCGCGCAGTTTTCTTTCGTTGCTCTGGCTGTCCGGTGCAATGATTACACTGATCCATTTTCTGGCACCGTTTCCGTACGACGACTATCAGGTGATTGTCTATCCGTTGCTGGCTGCTGCGTTGGCGGTGACGCTTGCGCCGCATTGTCCGGAACGGCAACAGTTGCGGGCGGTTTTCGCGCTGCTGCTGATTTGCGCAACGGCTTCGATTTCCTCGCCGATCAATCAGGACTGGCTGATCCGTGGTCGTGACCGCATCTGGTGGAAATTTAAGGAAACGCCCGATTTGCTGGCTTTACAGAAGGTCGGCGCGGAGTTGCGCGAGACACTTGGACCGGATGGTCTTTTGCTGACGCAGGACACCTATCTGGCGATCGAAGCCGGTGCCCGCGTGCCGCACGGCATGGAAATGGGGCCGTTTTGCTATTATCCTGATATGCCGCGCGACCGGGCAGAAAAGCTGAATCTGCTGAATAAAGAGATGATGATTGAAACGCTGACGCAGGCGCGCGCGCCGGTTGCGGCGTTCAGCGGCTACGGATTAACCATTCGTTCGCCGGAAATCGACGAACTTTCTTCCAATGATTGGAAAATGTTACGAGCCGTTCTAGAATCTGTTTACACAAAAACGGCGGAAGTTCCAAACTTCGGACAGGCGCACACCCCGCTGGAGTTTTTTCGCCGAAGCCGGTAGGAAATAAAAAAACGCCCTCCGCTTATGCAGAGAGCGTTTTCGATGCAAATCAGCTGAATTACCAGCGTGATTCACGGCGTTCGCCGCCACGGTCGCCACCGCGTCCGCCGCCGAAGCCACCGCCACCACCGCTACGACGTTCGCCGGCCGGTTTCGGCTGGGACTCGTTTACGCGGATCGCACGACCCATGAAGTCAGCACCGTTCAGTGCTTCGATTGCTGCCGAGCCTTCGCTCTGCTCAGGCATTTCGACAAAGCCGAAGCCTTTGGAGCGTCCCGACATACGGTCGAGAATGACGCGGGCTGATGTGACCTTGCCGTGCTGCTCAAAGAGTTCCTGCAGGTCAGGGTCTGTTGCCGAATATGGCAGATTTCCTACGTAGATGTCCATCCGTTCTTTCCTCTCATGTGTCATACTCAACTCTATTTTCAACCAATTCGTAACCCATGACACAGGGCTCCTGAACCGATGCAACGTCCCTTTGGACGAACGCGACAGGGAAGATGACACATCATTCGGAAAAAGGAAACTCTTATTTTTCAGTGCTTTCAGGGTTTAAAAATGAACTTTTAACTGCCGTCTGATGCGGGTTCCGGTTATGTTCTCCGGCAGATTATAGTATGGGCGATTGAGGGAGGGATCATGCGACGGTTCGGACGATGGGATAAGGACAGACTTTTCCAAGACAGTTTTGTTCTGTTTTCCGGTGCGCTGATTACCGGTGCCGGAAATTTTGTTTTTCAGGCGCTGATGGGGCGCATGTTGAGTGCGGCGGAGTTCGGAGTGATGTGGACGATGCTGGGCAGTCTAATGATCCTAACGGTTCCCTCTTTGGCGATTCAGAACACGCTGGCTTATACAATCGCATCAGTGGGGCATCCGGAGGCGGGGACTGTTGCACTGTTCCGGCGCAGTATCCGCAAGTTGAATCGGGTGGCATTGCCTCTTTTGGCGCTTGGCTTGATCTGTTCCCCATTGATTGCCTCATTCTTCAAAATACCCACCGTCTGGCCGGTCGTTTTCTGTGCGGTCTGTCTGCTGTTCAATCTCTATTATCCGGTGTTGAGCGGCATCGCGCAGGGCCGGCAGCATTTTGTCCTTTTGACAGCGGCTTCAGTGGCCGGGGTGATAATCCGGCTGGTGAGCGGTGTCGGATTGGTGGCGGTATTTCACAGTGCGTCAGCCGCGCTGGCGGGAACGGCGCTGGCCTGCGGCGGAACGGCGCTGGCGATTGTGATCGCTTTGCGGCGTGTGCTGTTCTGCCCCCCTGACGTATCGTCAGAACTGAACCGAAAAAAATTATATGAGTATTTCTGGCCGGTTTTTTTCAGTGTGGGTGTGCTGAATCTGGCGATGAATGCTGATTTGCTTTTGGTAAAACGGTTTTTTGATGCGGATGTTGCCGGACAGTATGCCCGGGCCGGGGCGGTAGCGCGGCTGATCTGCTATATAACCGGGCCGGTGCTGATCGCGATTTTCCCGAAGGTGGCAGCCGGGCAATGCCCTGTGGCGCGGCGGCGGATCTTTTTTCACGGCTTTGGGCTGAGTCTGTTGGTGGTCGGTGCCGCAGTGTCGGGGTGCCTTCTGCTGCCGCAATTTCCTGCATTGCTTCTGTTTAAAACAAGGGAGCCTGAACTGTTGCATTTGATCCGTTTAGTTGTGCTGGCGTTTGGGCCGTTACCGCTTTTAATGGTGGTGGTTCATTATTTGATGGCACGTAAACAGTTTCTATTCTTGCGGGGCTGTGTACCGGTGATGATGATTTGGATTGCAACAGCAGCCCTGTGGCACCCAACCGTGACGGTTATTATTGCGGAGCTTGGTTGCGCGGGGATACTCTTGCTTACAGTCAGCCTGCTGGCGGCGCGGGTTGATTTCCGGGCAATGCAAAAGGAGTGACTCTTCGGTCAGAATTTTACTGCTTCAAAAATGCCCGCGCAGAAAGCGGAGCAAGGCTAACGGATCCAATCCGGCCCGGTGTCTTATAGCTGTTTCTCTGAGAGTTGTTCGTTTTCTTTTACTCCTCGAATCTCGAATATTTTTCTAAACCAGCACGTTTTACCCAGCGCATCCCATCCTGATTGCGGGCCGATCAGCGGGTGGTGCTGTGTATAGACCATGGCGTTGGGCTCAAACCGGATACAACTCATTTTTGGTAGAAAGCCGCGGAATACGCAGGCGTTCCATTCAACAGTATCCGGGTTCTGGGCGCATTCCCATGTGGTATCGGACCAGAGGTTTGTAGTATGCGTTCTCAGGTGGACGTTGATCCAGTTATCGGGCTTAGTCCATTGGACCCTCATCGTGAGGGTATGCGTGCCCGGCGGAAGGGCGGTTAAGGCGGTTTGCTGCATGGTCATGTTGTTTCCTTGCAGAAGGGGGGTGCCGTCGAGGTAAAGGGTGTAAATGCCGTTGACGTGTGCTGAAATGAGTGCGGCTTTCGGATCGGCATAGAATTCTTTTAGCAATGTGGCTTGCTCACTAAGCATGCCCGGTTCATCCAGGATCAGCTGGGCGGCCTGTTCCGGATGCAAATACGCCTGATAGGCGACAGCCCGCAACAGGAAGATTTTTGCGTCGGCGGTTCCCGGATATTTTTCAGCATATTCCCTGCAGAGGGCGATAGCTTCCTGAGAATTCTGCCGCCGTTCGGTCTCAAAAATTTCACACATGAAGGCTTGTTGCTCCAGAGGGTCTTTCGGACGTTGGCGGGCGGTGACGGGCGGCAGGTTTGGCACAGCTGCGAGTTTTGCCTGATACCAGTAAGCTGTACCTGCGAAATACCCGGAGGAAGTGTTGCCGTCGCCGAACTCGAACGAAGCAGCAAACTGCTTTTTAAAGCGGATCGGTGCATCGAGGTGAAAACGGTACTGGGCGGTCTTAATGGCGGAACGCTCGACGACACCGGAAAGCGGCATAAGATATGTTCCGCCGGAATAATACCAGCCGCCATTAAAGTAGTCTTCTAGGCCGGTGCCATAGAATGAATTTTTTACATTTCGGTCGATAACGAAAACTTCATCACCTTCCAGAATATTCCAGGATGGGCGAATGGTTGCATATTCAAGCAGCGAGGTTCCGACGAAATAGCCATTACCGCTGATTTGCGTCAACTGAAACGGTCTTCCGCGCCGCATCGACTGATTCCATGCAGAATGAAAGTAGTACACGGAGCTTTTCGGCAAGGGAGTTTGCAATGCATTGAAACAGACGGTTGCCGGTTCTTTGCTCTGGTTGGTCAGTGTGATTCGTGCTCCCCGCCGAAACGGCATCGGAAGCCGAGAATGGTATGTCCCGTCGATTCGCGCCAGCAAAGCCGTGGTAAATTCGCGCGGGCGGAGCGGATTGCAGAAAAAGTCGCTGAGCGGAACGTGTACTGAGGGCTTATTGTCGCCGTCCCAATACATTTTTAATACCAACCGGGACGGGAGCTGGACGGGCAGGTCTCCATTCCCATCGTTTACAGACAGCGCCCATTCTTTAATCAGACCTGACTCATTGGAAGAGAACAAAACAGTTTCTTCGCCAGCGGGAACAGTGACCGCTGCGACGTCTTTGGTGTCGATGGTATAGAGTGTTTCAGTGTGTTCCCATATGCGGCAGGTTTCTGTGAGCTGCTGCATCTGCCGGTCATTGAGCGGCAGAAAAAATGAAACGACCGGAGTGCAGGGCGGGAGGGCGGTGTAGTTAATCTGATAATAATAGAAACCTTCTTTGTCGGGTGAGGCGGTGACTTTTAACCGTTTCGCGTAGGGCAGGGGAACATAACTGATTACAGCGCCGCTCGGTTCGGCACAAAGCGGCTTAATAAACGGAATTCTGCTTCCGTTTTTCATTTCCGTTACGGTTACAGAAAGCCGGGGGCTTGATTCTTCGTCGAAATAAAAGTTGATTCGTGTGGTGTCTGGAATTCCGGTGAACCACAGCCTGGTGAGGCATCCGGAGCCCTTAAGATCAGCCAGTATATAATTTCCATCAGAGTCTATACCCTGAAAATTTCGGCTGTCTGCATTGCCTCCGGTTTTATCGTAACTGCTTGACATCAGCATGGTTCCGGATTGGCCTGTGGCGAGGCGCAAAGTGTTGGTGAGGTCGCTCAGGCGGGAGGCGAATGTAACCGGTCCGTCCGGAAGTTCCGTTTTCTGGGAGCATCCGCAGAGCAGAATAAAAGCGAGGAGGCTAATTGTTTTTTTCATAATTCTTTTTTTGTGAGAGGGACTCGATGGCTGCCCAGAGGAAGACGGCGATGAGGCCGGCGGCGCTGATGATGAACTGGGTGCGGAAGGGGGTGTAGGACATGACGATAGTGTGGTCGCCGGGCTGGACGGCGACGCCGCGCATGATGTAGTTACAGCGCAGGAGGTCGGCGGGATTGCCATCGAGGGTCACTTTCCATGCCGGATCGAAACGATCAGTCAGAACGACCAACCCGGGGACGGTAAGTTTCGGTAGTTGAATTTCAATGCGGTTGACTTTGTATTCAGTGATTTCCAGTTTTTGAACAGGCACGGGTGCGCTGGCGGGTCGGGTGAAATCTTCCTGAGTCAGAACGGTTGTAGTTGGTTCGAATGTCGGGGCACCGAGCTGTTTTAGAACGGCGGTATCATCGAGAGCCGTCCAGTGGGTGTAGAGGCCGGCGCGCGGCAAGGCTGTGGTTAGGGTGCCGAGTATTTCGGAGCCGGTCGGGTCGGGGAGGGTTTCGATGGATTGGTTGGCGAGCTGAGCAACGCGGTAGCGCTCGACGGGCTTGAAGTCGTTGGGCGCGAGGCGGCAGAGCTGCCGCCAGATTTGGTCCGGACCGATGAAATAGCGGGTGCTGGTCAGTTGAAAGAGGCGCACTGGATTTTTTTCCAATGCCTGGAAAAAGTTACCATAGTCTTCAGGCATGGTTCGCATGGCTGGCACGTCGATGCTTTGCAGATCGAAATAGGACATGTAATTAGTGAGCCAGTGGTTGTAGATGCCCTGACGCGAGAGAAATTTGATGCGTCCATCGGTTCGGTGTTTTTCGAGGAATTTGATCATCCGGTTTTCGTGGTAGAGCTGGTTGTAAGGTGCGGTGTGGATGTAGCGTTTGGAAAACTCAACCATGTCGAGGGCAAAGACAGCCAGCAGGATGAGGGTGAGTTTTTCCCGATGGGTGAAAAACAGCTTTTCTTTTCCGTAGGCGAAGAGGAATCCGCCTGTTAGCGCTGTTAGTAGGCTCATGCGAAGCAGTGCGCGGATCATGCCAGCGTGCATATTCCCAATGATTTCCTGTGGAAACTTTTGCTGTGCAAGCCATGCGGTTATGGATGTTTCTTTGAGCGCAATAACGCCTGCGGTTGCCAGACCGACAACGGTAATCCCGATAAAACCCCGCATAACCTGTTGGGCGATTTTTTTCTGCCGGTTGCAGAGGAGCCCATCCAACCCGAATGCCGCAAGGATGCTGAAAGCAAAATCGAGTAGGTTGATGAATTTGACCGGCGCGCGCATTTGATCCATATAGGGAATCTTATAGAAGAGTCCGTAGAAGGGAGCAAAGCGGCCGAAGGCCAATAGCAGTGACCCGATGACAATTGCTGTCCAGAAAAAGATTTCTTTTCGTATTTTTGTTTCAAGCGTGCCTTTGCACAGGGCGAGGCCGATGGCGACAAGGAAAAAGGCGAACGGAATGACGCCCAAATATTCGCCATTCTGGCGGAAATTTTGTACTCGCGGGCAGTCGGCGGGGCCAACGCGACCCCAGTAGGGCGATTCCGCATGTCCGCTGTGGATTCCAAAGAACCCGGGGCAGATGAATTCAAAGACTTCTTCTCTGGGTAGGCTCCAGCTGGTCGCCCAGTTCCATTTCTCGGTCGGGGTAATTTTGGGCGCGGTTTCCGTTATCTCTATTTTTTTGGCGGGCTCTTTTGTGATGAGGTTGGTGATGGATCCGGAGAATGCTGGCAGGATGATGATAGCAAACGCGATGGCGGCAATGAGTAGTTTCAGCACAACGGCGCGCTTTGCTTTCCATTCGGAAAGGTGCAGCCAGTGGAATAGGGTGTAGCCTGCTGGAATAATGGTCATTAGAAGCCCAATATCAGGCTGCACACTGATGCCCATGGCAAAAAGCGTCCCGCAGAGTGCGAACCAGACCGCTTTTTGGGTTCGAAGTGCCTTCTCCAAAATAAACATTGCCCATGCAAAGCAGGCGATCAGTTCAAATTTCCCCAAATGTCCTGCATTGATTAGTGTTAGGCAGTGTCCGCTTAGTCCGAAAGATAGTCCGCCCAGGACGGCGGAGGGAGAGGATAGCCCCTTTTTCCGTAAAAAAAGGAATGTTCCGGCAGCGGCGAGAAAGGCAAAGAGCAAATAGATATTTCCTTGAGACAGTTTTGGAGAAAAAACGGTGGCAATGAGTCCGCTAAGGGAGATGGATGAGGAAGATGGAATACCAAGTAGAAAATGTTGAAACCACGGGCCGCCAAAGGATTGAAAAAAACGTTTGTAGATAACAAAGTTACCGAGATCTCCATCGCCGCAGTGCAGAAGTGTCTCGGGGAAAAGTAACGGGAGGCTCAGCCAGAGGAATGGGGCGATAAGCAGAAGACGTAGGATAGGCTTTTGTAGATTCATGTTTTTCCTGTGGTGAGTGCCCCGATGCGATTCTTAACATCTTCATGAAAACCACATTTCTATAGGAAATGCACTGGGAGTTAAACAGGAAAAGTTATTTACTCGTATGGGTGAAGAAGTCAGCACATTGCCTGCTTTGTTTTGTATTTTCAGGAGGAGATGCTGGTGCTTGATATTGTTTTTGTGCTCAGGTGGTGGAAAGCGGGCGGTGGTGTAATTAATGGCTTCAGGCAGATTCACAGTATGATATATTTCCGCCCTCGATTTGTTAAGAACCGGCGCACGCCCGGAATGCAGGAGAATTGAATGAAGGTTATGATCGGATATCCGGGGCTGCCGTCAGAAAAAGGGATTCCGCTCCTTTCTCAGAACCGGCAGTTCCAATGGTTTAATAAGCCGACATTTATTTATCCCATGGTGCCGGCTTATGCCGCCTCGATGGCGAAGGAAGCCGGGCACGAAGTTTTCTGGGCGGACGGCATTGCGGAACAATGGAGCTCCGAGGAATTTGAAAGATACTATCTTGAATTTTCTCCCGACTTTTTTCTAATGGAAACCAAGACGCCTGTCATAAAAACCCATTGGAAAATCATCAAACGGCTGAAAGAAATCTGTCCCGGTTCAAAAGTGGTCTTGTGCGGAGACCATGTAACCGCTTTACCTGAAGAAAGTATGCAGGCCTGTCCCGTGGATTATGTGCTAACCGGCGGGGATTATGATTTTCTTTTCAATGAACTGATCAACGGGGAGGCTCTGCCGCCGGGCGTTTGGTACAGAGAGTCCGGCGTAACTAAAAACAGCGGAGCCTTTGAGCTGAATCACGACCTGAATCACCTGCCGTTTTTAGACCGTGAGTTGACAAAGTGGGACCTTTACGCCCGTGAGAACGGGAACTTCCGCTACACGCCGGGCACTTACACAATGGTTGGAAGGGACTGCTGGTGGGGCAAATGTTCGTTCTGTTCCTGGACGACGCTTTACAACAACTGGCGAGTGCAGTCTCCGCAGCGCGCGCTCGACGAGATCGGACACATCCTTGACCTTTATCCGGTTAAAGAAATTTTTGATGATACCGGCTGTTTTCCTGCGGGCAAATGGCTGAAGGAATTTTGCGAAGGCTTTATTGCCCGCGGTTATCACAAACGGGTCGTGATGGGCTGCAACATGATTCCCGGTATTCTGACGCAGGAACTCTACGACCTGATGTCCGCAGCCAATTTCAGGTTTGTGCTTTTCGGACTGGAATCAGCGGATCAGGCGACTCTGGAGCGGATCAATAAATGCGGCAAAGCCCGCGATATTGAAAATTCAATGCAAATGGCTCAACAGGCCGGGTTGGAACCCCATGTCACCTGTATGGTGGGTTATCCGTGGGAAACCCGGGAGCAGGCGCAGGCTACGGTGGATTTCACAAAACGACTGTTTGATCAGGGAACCATCGATACGCTTCAGGCAACGGTCGTGATTCCTTATCCGGGCACACCGCTGTTTAAAGAGTGTCAGCAGAACGGTTGGTTGAAAACAGAGGACTGGGATCGTTATGACATGCGCGAGCCGGTCATGAATACGATGATGGGTGATGCCGAGGTGATGGATCTGACGCAGGGCATTTATAAATCTTTCCTTACTCCCCGTTTTATCTGGCGGAAGATAAAAAAAATCCGCGGATGGAGCGATGTGCTTTATTACTGGAAAGCCGGGTCACGTGTTCTGGGGCATCTGATGGATTTTAAATATAAATAAACTGTTTTTAGAGAACTCTCTGAAAGGAGCACTGTTCTGTGCACGATATTTCTTATGTCATTCCAACTCTGAACTCAGCGTCCTGTTTGTCGCGCTGTCTCGAGTCCATTTTAGCCCAAACGGTGCCGCGGAGTGCCTACGAGATTATAATAGCGGATGCGGGATCAACAGACGCCACGGTTGAAATTGCGAAGCGGTTTGGTGCGGATCAGATTGTCGCAAATCCTTTAAAAACCGGTGAGGCCGGCAAGGCCGTCGGAATTTCTGCTTCAGATGGAAAAATAATAGCGCTGATTGACAGCGACAACCTGCTGGACTCGCCGGATTGGCTTGAGAAAATGACAGCGCCCTTTTCTGATCCGGACGTAATCGCTTCCGAGCCGGTCCGTTATACAGTCCGTGCAGAGGATCCGGCACTGAGCCGTTATTTTGCACTGCTGGGCATGAATGATCCGCTCTGTCTTTTTGTCGGCAACTATGACCGGGAATGCGCCATCACCGGACGGTGGACCGGTCTGCATCCGCGTGTAGAGCAAAAGGAAGGCTGGCTAAAGGTTTTTCTGGATGAGAAGAATCTCCCGACAATTGGAGCCAACGGGTTTATTTTCCGCCGGACTCTGCTGCACCATGTTCAGTGGCAGCCGTATTATATGGATATCGATGTAGTAAGCCAGGCGGTGGAAAAAGGGCTGGGTACTGTTGCGAAAGTCGATTGCGGAATCGTCCATTTATACTGTTCGCGTCTGGCTGATTTTAAACGCAAGCAGGAGCGCCGGATCAGGGATTTCCTTTTTTTCTCCCGGCAGGGCGAACGATCCTATCCCTGGAACCGTCAACGCCGGAGCGGCATCCTCCGGTTCTGTCTGGAAACTGCACTGGTTGTTCCACTGCTGGTTCAGCAGTTTCGCGGGAGGCGGCGGAAGACGGATCGGGCCTGGTGGTATCATGTGCCGGTATGCTGGATCACCCTGTGGGTATACGGAACGGCTGCGACGAAAAAGATGCTGGGAATTCCCTTAAAGATATACTCGCGCGAGAACTGGAAACAGTAAGGTGGGCATGGTTGTATTCAGTAAAAAAACCGTAATTTTTTCGCATTTTTCTGCGACCGGGGCGACTGAAGAGTTGCGGGACTGGCTGGTTAGGAATAAGGCGCGGGAAGTGGTTTATGTAGCCTGCCCGTTTATGGAATCAAAACAGAGCCGGGTTTTTATTGATGTTTTCCGGAACGGAGAGCTGGTTCTACATAAAGAAGGTTGCCTTGGCTTCAAGCATCCGGAACCGTTGGCGTATTTAAGAGATATGTTTTATCTTCTTTTCTACGGATTCCGGTTTGGCCGGCAGGGAGACATCCTGGTGGCGGGGGACTGCTTACTGGGATTGGCCGGGCTGATTTTGCGGGCATTCGGTGCGGTTCATAAAGTGATTTATTACGTAATCGATTTCACTCCTCGACGGTTTGTCAATCCGCTGGTTAACCGGGTTTATATCACATTGGATCGTCTCTTGGCATACAGGGCGGATCAAACCTGGGTTCTTTGCAAAGCCATGATGGAAGGGCGCGAATTATTCGGGCAGCTTGACCCGGCCCGTTCCCGGTGGAAAGAAGTTCCGTATGGAAATCACCCTGTGCATATTGCTGAGCGGAAAAAGCATGAGCCGTTGAAACTGGTTTACATGGGCGGAATCATGAAAAACAAGGGCGCAGAGTTGTTTATTCCCACAGCCGGAGCACTGATTGAAGCAGGCATTGATTTTCATTTTCATATTGTGGGCGGCGGGCCGGATCTGGAGACAATCCGGCAGGAAGCCGCGGTAAAACAGATTGAGAGCCGGTTTACTTTTCACGGCTTTCTGGATGAGTTTTCATCGGTACTGGATATTCTGGTTCAATGTGATATTGCCTTGGCGCCTTATAACCCGAATGAACCCAACAGCTTTGCTTTCTACGCGGATCCCGGAAAGATCAAAACCTATCTCGGGTGCGGGCTGCCCGTGGTTTTAACAAAGGTTCCTCCTATTGCCGAGAGAATCCGGCAGAATGGAGCCGGAATAATCGCAGGATATCAGGCCGGAGAATTTGTCGATGCGATTCGGAGAATCCGGGAGAACCTTGCCGAGTATTCCCGCGCAGCATTTCAAATGGGCGAAGCGTTTAGCTGGGATAGGATATTTACAAAAGTGTGGGCGATTTTTGATTGAAGTTCACGACACATGATTTACCGGGCATGGTTTTATGCCCATTTATTCAGGAAGTGATTTACTGTAAAAATCCGAAGCAGTTTAAACTGATTGTTTTTTCGTCCCGCAAGATGCTCATCATGCAGTTGTTTAACGTACTTCATATTAAAATATCCGTGGTCTTCAAACAGGTATTCATTAAAGACTTCCTTCAGTTCATTTTTTATCCATGAATCTAGAGGCACGCCGAAGCCTCTTTTTCTGCGATTCACAAATTCGCGGGGGAACTCTTTGGCAAGGAGTTTTTTTTCCAGATATTTCGCTTCTCCGTTTCTGACTTTATAATTGCCGGGTAACGAAAACAGATATTCTGTCAGGTTTTTATCCAAGAGAGGAGTGCGCATCTCCTGTGAATTTGCCATTGTAGCGCGGTCGCCCTTTACCAAATACCAGTCGGGAAGTTGAATTTTACAGTCTAAAAACAGGCAGGAGTTTATAACATCATCTGAGTTGAAAGATGCCAAATGCGAGACGGCATCTTCAAAGACCTTTTCCGGGGGGAAGCTGGATAGAAGAATTTCCGATGCTTCTTTGCTGAGAAAAGATCCGCTTCCCAATATAAACTGACGTTGAGCCAGTGGAAGATGAAAGCTGTTCAGCAGTTTTTCAATGTTACCTTTTAAGGGGAGCCTGGAGAGCGCGGGGATCAGGAATTTTAAAAGGGAGAGCTTTTCTATCAGATATTGTACTTTGTATTTTGTATATCCTCCAAAAACTTCATCGCCTCCATCGCCGCTTAATGTGACCGTGAAATCTTGTTTTGCCTGTTTGGATAAAAAATAGAGCGGAACGATTGCCGCATCGGCGAGAGGTTCGTCAAGATAGTCCATTATCTCTATAAAATTAGGCAGCACATGAGAACTGTCAAATTCACAGAAATGATAGTTTAGTCCGAATCTGTCTGCAGCGATTTTTGCAAATTTTGTTTCATCTATATTTTTATCAGTTGAGTAACTTACTGTGTATGTATCTACAGAGCAGTCGAGTTTTTTTAGATAAGATCCCACCAGGGTACTGTCCAGTCCGCCGCTTAAAAACATTCCGACCGGCACATCGGAGATCAAGCGTTTTTTTACAGATTGCCGGAGAAGATGATCCAAGGTTGAAAGAACTTCCTCTTCGGACTCCGGGGTTTTGCAGGACATTTCGTGCAAGTTCCAGAAAAGGGTTTTGTTGGAGATTCGCCATTGTTCAATACTAAACTCCAGACAGGTTGCCGGCTCGAGTTTTTTGATTTGTCCGAAAATGCTGTGGGGAGAAGGAATATATCCGTAGAATAGAATTTTACTGATGGAGAGAGGGTCGATTTCAAGATGCTTTTTAACGTCCGGAATCTGTAATAATGCTTTTATTTCAGATGCAAATGCGAATGTGTGGGAATCGTGATAATAGTAGAGAGGTTTTTTTCCGAAATGATCCCGAGCCAGTATGATTTTATTTTTGATTTTGTCGTATAACCCGATCGCAAACATGCCGTCTAGTTCGGATACGATGGAGTTGCCTTTTTTCTCGTATCCTTTAAGAAGAACTTCTGTATCAGAGGTGCTCTGCAGAGAATCGAGATTCAAAGATTTTCTTATGTCTTTGTAGTTATAGATTTCTCCGTTAAAAACCAGAGATACTGAATGATCCGCCAGGGTCATGGGCTGGTTGGCATGTGTGCTTAAGTCCAGAATGGCAAGTCGTCGGAATCCGAGGCCTACGTTTTTGTCAATGTAAATGCCGGAGGAGTCCGGCCCCCGTTTTTCAAGCGCTTCGATTCCCTGCTGTAGATGATGTTCGTCAGGTTTCCCTGTTCGACTTATATATCCGATAATTCCGCACATATTAGATCGATGAAGTTAGTTTTCCTGTAAAAAAATAGATCATCCCGTCTTTAAAACCTCGCCAGTACAGGGCGATCAGATCGTATCTTTTTGTCCGGTATATTAGCAAAGAGTAAATCAGGGGCCAGAGCCATGAGAAGCAGGTGATGTAAATAAATTTTTGAACAGGAGTTCCATAGCGTTTTACCAGCAGGGTGCGGTTGCGCATGAGGCAATATGCCTTTTGCTTATACATTCCTCCCAGTGCTCTCGGGGAGAGGTTGTCTTCCGGAGAAATTGCATGAAATGTTTTTGCATTTTTTACAATGCCGCATTTAAAACCGTGGGAAGCGGCTCTAAACGAATAATCAGGTTCGGTGAATGTTTGTATTAAGCTGGCGTCAAAATGTCCGCACTGGTCGAAAACCGTTCGTTTTATCAGAAAAACATTGGGGATCCCGTGGCTTTTGCAAACCGGGTTGTCTGATGTGTCGACTCTTCCCGTTGTTTTTCCCGTATAAAAATTGAATGTTTGGAAATCCAGATATTTGGTTTTTGAAGATGCATAGTACATGCAGGGACCGACGATCCCGTAATTTGTGTTAGAGGACGCGAAGGATACTAGATTTTTTATCATGGAAGGAGCTACAACGTTATCATCGTCAATAAATACGATGTATGTGCCCGTTGTTTTTTCGATTCCTTTGTTTCTGCTTTTTACCATCATAAGCTGTTCGGAGTTGTGAATCACGCAGACGCCATCTCTGGACAGATCTTTTGTGGCATCAGAGGATGCATCATCAATAACCACCACTTCGTATGCAAAAGAATCCAAGTCAGAATTTCTGATCGATTCTAAACACTTCAACAGGCAAGTGAATCGGTTTCTTGTTGTAATAACGATGGATAGGTCTGGCATTAATTAAATTTCACTTTTTGTGCTTCTATCAGGTCATTCCCTGTGAAACGTTGTTTTATTACGCGAGCCGGAACTCCCCCGGCAATAGAAAATGGCGGGACATCTCGGCTCACAACGGCATTTGCTCCCACAATGGATCCTCTTCCGATTGTAACACCGGGAAGTACAACCACATTGGCCCCCAGCCAGACATCGTCTTCGATTTTTACCGGATCGGTTGTGATGCCCTGGCGGGAGATTGGAATATTAAAGTTAATAAAAGAGTGGTTTGCTGTTAGAATATTGCAATTTGGGCCGATCAATACATAATTCCCCAAGGTCAATCCGCCATGTCCGCCTAAGGTCGTATGGTGATTAATTGTCACATGGGTTCCCACGTGGATATTTGCGGGGCTCATTAATTTACAGTTGGGTAACAGGTAGAAGCAATGTCCGCAGGATCCAAGAAAAAAAGACCAACCCCTTCCTCGAATTAATGCGGCCGTAAAAACAAAATAATTATAAATTTTTAGTAGTAATTTCATTGGTTAACCTGGAAACAGATCGTGTCATTCCTGTGTCGAAGCTCTCAATTTAACTCCTGTAAGCAGTCCTTTCAAAACCCCGATCCCGTAAACCGTATGAGTGGCGAACATGCCGCATACACGCAGAAATAGTTTCGCCGGGTTGAGCGAGAACAGCGCAATCGCCAGTGCCGCAAAATATAACAGCATCATGCCGGAATAGATGCTGAACAGAAGCGGGCTGATAAAAATGGTGATCCCTCCGGAAAGCGCGGTTAGCGCGAAAAGGCTCGGCAACAAGTAGCTGAGGCGCAGGCTGGTTTCCGGGAAAATCTTCATGAAATGGCCGCGGTGCCGGGCGTAACGTCCCAGCTGACGAAGGTGCGGTATAAACAGCGCCCGGCGGTGATGCTCCACAACGGCGCGCGGGTCGTAAACAATTTTTCCTCCGCGCTTGACCAGATCAAGACAAAGCACGGTATCTTCACCGGGCCAGTAGTTGGTTGAAAACCCGCCGACGTCCGCCAGCGCTGATTTACGAATCAGCAGATTGCAGGAAGGATAATCATCCACCTCGCGGTACCGTCCAACCACATAACGGTAACGGTACGGGCCGGAGCAAAGTCGCGAAGAATAAATATCACCTCCGATTTTCTGAAGAAACGTATCATTATGCGCATTAATACCCGGCCCGCCGACAGCGGTTATGGATGGATCGCTGAAATTGCTCAGAGCGGTTTCGAGCCAGTCCGGATGCGGCGTGGTATCATCGTCAAGAAACGCAACAATTCCGCCGCGCGATTCGCGGATACCGAGGTTTCGTTTTATCGCCGGGCGTTCACATCCGGTTGGGATTTCGCGCACATTGCCGGCCAGGGGATGCCCGCCGGGAGCGTCCGGAAGCAGAAGGATTTCCAGAGGCTGGATGGTCTGGGCTTTTAATCCTTCAAGCATTTCAAAGACATAAGGATTATAGTGCGCAAACGCCACCACCACACTGACGGTCGGCGGTGGATTCGTCAGGGGATGAAGCGTAAAAGATTGATAATATTTCAACAGGCGGGTGCGGTAGAAAATAGCCAGAGTATCAACCGTCATGCGATAGACCGTCGAAAGAGTTACGCAACCGAGTTTATCTCCGAACTCCAGCTGAACGGGCGCGTCTGTAATTTTAAACCCCTGGGAGTGGATCACAGCCAACAGTTCCAGATCGAACGCGAAACGTTTAATCAGCAGACGCGGCAGACTGTTTTCCAGTGCTTCGCGTTTAAAAAGTTTAATGCCTGTTTGGGTATCCCTCAGAGGCAGATTCAACAGCAGTTTCACCAAACTGAAATAAACTGAGCTGGCCAGTCTCCGGTGCCACGGATAGCTCACCTGTGAATCAGGATGCCGCTTGGCGCCGATCACCGCATCGGCACCGGTTTTTTTCATAACATCCAGAAAGCGGATAATCTGTTCCGGCGGCAGATCCAGATCGGAATCCAGAAAGGCGATCAGTCCGCCTTTCGCTTGATAAAACCCGGCGCATAGAGCGGCGCCTTTGCCGCGGTTTTCTGGAAGCAGCACCGGTTTAATCAGCGACGGATGCAGTTTAGCCGCTTTTTGAATCTGTTCCGCCGTTTGGTCTCGGCTGCCGTCATCAATCACCACCAGTTCATACGATGCAACGCGGCCATCGAGCGCCTTGACGGTTTGCAGCAGATTGTCATAAATCCGTCCGCCCTCGTTATAGGCCGGCATCAAGATGCTGAGTTGGCGATCATCAACAATCATGCCGGACACAGTAAACGCTGCGCCGCAGAATGCGACTCGAAATATTTCCAAACCTTGGAAAAAACAGACCGGAAAGTTCCAACCCTTGGATCCGAGTGCAACGAGAGAGGCTCCGCGGATGCGGGGCAACGACCGCAGGGAGTGGCAAAATCAGGCGGCGCGAAGGGTTTCTGCGGCAGTTTTGCGGACGTGCGGCGGCAGGTCGAACTGCC
>JBAYVX010000005.1:0-21517 GCA_041674365.1 Kiritimatiellales bacterium
CACGTGACCCGATCAGAGATTGATCTACCGGACAGCACCGATGCCTACTCCGATGCCGTCTATGCCAGGGCCAAAGAAAATTTTGAAAAGCTTAAAAACGGCGGTTCGTTGATCCGCGAGGAAAAGCCCATGCTTTACCTCTACAGCCAGGAGATGGACGGACGTATTCAGTACGGCGTCGTCGCCCTCTGCAACGTAGTCGACTACGAATCCGGTAAAATTAAAATCCACGAGAAGACCCGCCGCGCGAAAGAAGATGACCGCACCAGGCACGTCAACCTGACCAACGCTCACTCCGGCCCGATCTTTCTGACCTACCGGGATCAGACGGCCATCATCGGCCTGATGGACAAGACCGCGAAAACTGAACCGCTCTATCGCGTGACTGCCGCAGGCGGCATCATCCACACCGTCTGGAAATTCGCCGACTCTGCCGCCGTGCAAGCCGCGTTTGAAAATGTTCCGGCGTTTTATGTGGCCGACGGCCACCACCGCGCGGCCAGCGCCGCGCGCGTGGCAAAGATGCGCCGCGAAGCCAACCCGAACCACACCGGCGACGAATCCTATAACTGGTTCCTCACCGTGCTCTTCCCGGCCGGACAGCTCAAAATTCTGCCTTACAACCGCGTCGTCTTCGATCTAAACAGCCAGTCACAGAAAGAGTTTTTCCAAGGTTTGGAAAAATCCTTCACCGTCACCGAAACCGACAAAAAAATGCCCGATGCGCCCGGCGCGGTCTGCATGTACATCGACCACAAGTGGTACTTGCTGACGCCGAAAGCGGCATTGCCGAACGACCCGGTCGCCTCGCTCGACGTGAGCGTTCTGCAGGATCGCGTGCTGGCTCCGCTGCTCGGCATCGATGATCCGCGCGAAAGCAACCGTATTGACTTTATCGGCGGTATTCACGGCACACCGGAACTGGAACGCCGCGTAGATGCCGGCGAAGCGGTTGTCGCCTTCTCGCTCTACCCGACCACGCTCGACCAGCTGATGGCCGTGGCCGATGCCAACCTGCTGATGCCGCCCAAAAGCACCTGGTTCGAACCAAAACTCCGCGACGGCCTGCTCGTCAATACGATTGATTAAATCGTTTCCAATGTTTGGAAACCGGCTCGGTGTCCGGTCTCTGGTTGGCGCCGGGTGGTTGCACACCCCAACAAACGCTATGCTCACGGACTTTTTACCCGATCTTTAAGGTATTAATCCGGAACCGATCGGGCGGTAATTAAGAAGAGACCCTTACTGACCGCCATCCGCATTACTCCTCGTAAGATCCGGCATCCATAACGAGGTCGAGCTCCTTGCTTTAACGAGGTGTGACAAGATCGGGAAAACCGATATTTCCATCGCTATGCGGAACTCTGAGCTTTCCAATGGCCTCTTCTTGTGGCTAGTTTGCGGCTAAATTCGCACGAGACTGTACAAACGAAAGTGTACGGAGTTATTGCAGTTTTTATAAGGAGCGTTCATGAGTAAGACCCCGCCCAAAGAAGAGCATCCGATGGTCAGCATTATGCTGAACGTCGTAATTCCCGTCGTGATCCTTACCTGCCTGAGCAAAGATAAATATCTGGGGCCGGTCTGGGGATTGGTGGCGGCACTGATTCTGCCGATCGGTTACGGAATCCATACGCTGGTGAAAGAAAAACGAGCCGACTTCGTCTCCATCATCGGTATCGTCAGCGTTTTGCTGACCGGTGTATTCGGCATCCTGAAACTTCCGCCGCAGTGGATCGCCGTCAAAGAAGCGGCCATCCCGCTGATTATCGGACTGGCAATTGTGATTTCGTTGAAGACGCCCTACCCGTTGGTCAAAAAAATTCTGATGAGTGAAAGGCTGTTCAATGTGGAGCTGCTACACGAAAAGCTGCGTGAACAGGGGACTGAAACCAAATTTGAAAAACGACTGGTCGGCCTGACCTGGGGGCTGGCTTCATCCATGTTTCTTTCGTCGGCGCTGAATTACACGCTGGCAAAAATTATCCTAAAGAGCGAGCCGGGATCCGAAGCATTTACCGCTGAAATCGGCAAGATGACCGGATTGAGCTACATTGTCGTCATGCTCCCCAGTATGGCGGTCATGATTTGCGTACTGATCGCGCTGATCAAAACACTCACGCATCTCACCGGGTTGAAAATGGACGATCTGCTGGCCGAACACCTGCAGGAGCCAAAACCGGTCGAAGCCGCCCGATCAGATGCCGACCCGGCCGTTTAAGCGCCTCTTTCGCAAACGGTTCGTCGCTGTTTTCCAAGGTTTGGAATCCGAACCGCGGCTTGACTGTGCGGGCGTCTCATAGATAATGCACCGATTGTTTCCGGAGCTCTTTAACTATGATTAAGGTTTCAAACCTGACTAAACAGTTTGCGGGCCACACGGCGGTGGATGATGTGTCGTTCGAGGTGAAGCGCGGGGAAATTGTCGGGTTTCTCGGCCCGAACGGTGCAGGCAAAACCACGACGATGCGTATGCTGACAGGCTTTCTTCATCCAACGCGCGGCACTGTCGAAATTGCTGGCTACAACGTGTTTGAGGATCCGATTGAAGCGCGCCGCCATATCGGTTATATGCCGGAAAGCTGCCCACTCTATACCGAAATGCGGGTGGATGAATATCTGAAGTTCCGCGCACAAATCAAAGGCGTAGCGCGTAAACAGATCCATGAACGTCGCGATATCGTAAAAGAACAGTGCGGGCTGACCGATGTTGGGCGCCGGATTATCGGTCAGCTTTCCAAGGGCTACCGCCAGCGTGTCGGCCTCGCCGACAGCCTGTTGCACGATCCTGACCTACTGATTCTTGACGAGCCGACGGCCGGTCTGGATCCCAATCAAATCCGTGAGGTGCGCGAGCTGATCCGTCAGCTGGCCGAACGCCACACCCTGCTGCTTTCAACCCATATTCTGCCGGAAGTCGAAATGACCTGCCGCCGGATTCTGATTATCAACAAGGGGAAGATTGTGGCTTCGGACTCGCCGGAAAGCCTGCAAAAGCGGCTGGAAGGCGACGTGCTGATCAGCGCCGAAATCGCGGGCGATCCCGCTGCGATTGAAGCAACGCTGAAAAACTGCGGTATGGCGGATGTCGTTTTGCACGAGCCGCTTGAGACTGGCTGGAACCGTTACCGGATTGACTCGTCCGATCCCGACATTCGTACCCGCGTTTTTGAATGCGCGGTTTCCAAAGGTTGGAAACTCCGCGAGCTGCATCTGGAAAGCCGTTCGCTCGAAGATATTTTTGTGGCGATCATCCGCGACGACAAAGCGGCGGAGGTAAAACCATGAGAACCTTCTTTGCACTTTGGCGCCGTGAACTGGCCGCGATGTTTCTTTCGCCGATCGCCTATGTGATGCTGATGTTTTTCCTGCTGGTGACCGGGTGCGGTTTCTACTGGCTGGTGAAAGAAAATCTGGAAGTGATGCGGTCGGTTCAAGGGCTGATGGTGGTAATCTGGGCCTGTATGCTGATTACGATCCCGGTTCTCACGATGCGCACCTTTGCCGAAGAGCGTAAAAACGGCACGTTTGAGACCATGATGACCGCGCCGGTCACCGACTCGTCTGTGGTTACAGCGAAGTTTGCCGGTGTTTTAACGTTTTTCATCCTGATGTGCCTGCCCACGCTGCTCTATCTGGCGATCACCCGCCAGCTGGCGCCCGAAGCTGCGAGACTGATTGATGCAGGTCCGGTTGCCGGCGGGTACCTGATGGTCTGCCTGATCGCCGCAGCCTTTATTGCACTGGGCATGCTGGCCTCAGCACTGACCTCGAATCAAATCATCGCGGCCATTTCGACCTTTTCGGTGATGGGCATTTTCTTTTTCGGCGGACTCTTTGAACCGCATCTTTCAAAAAACCCGATGGTGCGGGAAATCGGCGGATATCTATCCTCCGCACTGCACCTGATGGAGTCGGCACGAGGTGTTTTTGATTCCCGCTCGCTGGTTCTTTATCTGAGTGCGACCGTCTTTTTTCTCTTCGCCACAGTGAAGGCGGTTGAGGCCAGACGGTAAAAAAACTGATGACCAATAACGGATAACTTTTGATCATGAAAAACCGCAGACATCGTTTATGGATTACGCTGAACACCGGAGCCGCTCTGCTGCTGGCGCTGGCGGTCACACTGATGGTCAACTATCTTTCGTTTCGCCACTATTACCGCGCGGACTGGAGCCGGACGCAGCTTTATAACCTTTCATCTAAAACCATCAGCCTGCTGGAAAGTCTCGATAAGCCGGTCGAAGTGACCGTATTCTTCCAGCCCGGCAACGTACTCTATGAGGACATTCATAACCTGCTGCGCGAATACCAGTTTCACAGCAAACGCCTGAATATCCAGTGGGTCGATCCGGATCGTGATATTTCGCAGACAGAAGAGCTGGCGGTAAAATATCAGGTGACCGAACCGAATGTGGTGGTGTTCGACTGCGAAGGACGCAGCAAGTATGTCCGCGTTGACGAAATTGCAAACATCAATGCTTCCAGCGGCATCGACCGCATTACGGTATTCAAAGGCGAACTGGCCTTTTCCTCTGCAATTCAGGGCGTTGTCCAGAAAACCGTTCCGGTGGTTTACTTTCTGACCGGTCACGGCGAACGCGACATTACCAGTTTTGACCGCCGCACCGGATTTTCCGGAGCCGCCCAACTGATTGAGAGGGATAACATCCAGGTCAAACCGCTGTTGTTGAGTACCGAAAAACAGATTCCCGCCGACTGCGCCGCGCTGATCGTCGCCGGTGCTTCACAAAGCATGTCGAAGGCCGAGGCAGACATCATCGCGACCTGGTTGCGCCGCAGCGGGCGTTTGATGGTGCTGATCGACGCGGAACAGACCTCGGGGCTGGAAAAACTGCTTCAGGAATGGGGCGTGCTGCTGCACAACGATATCGTGATTGATCCCGATCGCACTCTGACGGGGCGTGAAGTTTTTGTGGCAGCCTATAACCGCCACCCCATCACTGCAAAACTCGGCGCGACCGCAGCCATTTTCCATATGCCACGCTCCATTGAGCCGGACAACACGCAACCTAAAACCACGTCCGCCGACCGTCCGCAGGTGACCCCGCTGGCACTTTCTTCCAAAAACAGCTGGGCAGAAACGCAACCCGATCAGACACCTGCGAAATATGACGACGGCACCGACGACCTGAAGGGGCCGGTCTCCATGGCCGTCGCAGTTGAAAAAGGTGATACCGCCGGCCTGCTCGACATGCAAATCCGCCCGTCGCGTCTGGTTGTCTTCGGCGATTCCGGTTTTATTTCCAACAGCGGCCTGACTGGCGGCGACGCCAGTCTTTTTATGAGCGCCCTTAACTGGTTGATCGACCGCGAACAGCTGATGGCCATCGCACCTAAAGTTGTGGATGATACGCGTCTTAAACTGACCCGCAAAAAAGTCCGCATCCTTTTCTGGAGTACCGTCGGAGCCATTCCGGCGCTGGCCGCCCTGCTTGGCACTGCACTCTGGTTCCGGAGAAGAAAATAGTTTCATGAAACGCAAAAACACCACCTGGATGCTCTTGATTGGCGCTGTGCTGCTCGGCGGGTTTATTCTGATTTTTGAACGCGGGAGCGAAACCTCCTATCAGCAGGAGCAGCGCACACGTACTGTTTTTGCGGTTTATCCCGACAGTATTGAGCGGATTCTGCTGGAACGTGACGGCATACAGATTGAATGCACAAAAACAGCCGGCGGTTGGCGGCTCACTAAACCGGCAGATGCACCGCTCGATTCGGGTCTGGTTGAAAAAATGATTGCCGGGTTGGCGCGCGTTGAACGCGGCGAGCTCATCACCGCCAAAACACTTCAGGAACGGAATCTCACTCCTGCTGACTATGGGTTTGATACCCCCCGGGCGAGCATTACCTTCAAAAATAACCACGGCACCTTCACCTGGCTGATCGGGCGTAACGCGCCGGTCGGCAAAACACTCTATGTCATGTCTGCGGGCGGCGACGACATTATCTCCGCTCCGCAAACCTTGCTGAATCTTGTCCCGCAGGATCCCTCTTGGATCCGCGACCGTACAATTTTCTCCGGCGAACCCGCCGCCGTGCGCGGTCTGGATCTGCGTCGGCCCGAAGGATTCCTTCAGTTGCGCCAGCCGGAAAACAACGGCTGGTTGATCCAGCAGCCGCATGCCGGCCGCGCCGACAAACCGTCCGTGCATATGCTGATCGAAAAAATACTTTCCGGACGCATTGCTGATTTCATCACCGATGAAAAAGCCGACTTAACCGCTTACGGCCTTGAAAAACCGGCGTACGAGCTCACCGTTTTCATGCAGGATGAACGCACACAGACGCTGCTCGTCGGCAGCCCGCTGCCGGAAAAACCGGAACTGCTCTATGCCAAACGAATTGAAAACGATTCGGTTTTCACCGTGCCGGCTGAATGGGTCAAAGAATTTTCGGTTGACGAAGATCTGCTGCGAAGCCGTCATGTACTCGGCCTGCAACCGGATCGTATTACCGCCATACAGCTCACCCGTAATGAACAGCAGATCGAGCTGATTCGTACCAATAACCAATGGCAGGTTATCCGCCCGGTACGCTGGGATGCCGATCCCTCACAAACGGGCGAACTGTTGAAAGCTCTCACCGGGGCCGATGTGGCGGAATTTATTGATGAACCCTCTGTCGCGCAAAAAGAACAAATGAAAACGGCACCTTGGACTGCCGTTCTAACCGCCGATGGGAAAACCAATACGCTGCATATCAGTGAGGCCGCGAATGGAATGCGAATGGTTCAATATAATGAAGAACCGGCGTTTTACACAACGGACAGTCAAATCGTTCGTAAAACCTTTGCCGACCCCCTTTTTTACCGCAGTCGAATCGTACTTGAAGTGAATCCGTCTCTGATCCAAAAAATCACCGTGCAAAGCAGCGGAACCGAACAGTCCGTTCAAAAGACAGATGTCGGCATTTTTGCATCCGCACAGCCGGACCGTCAGGTCAGCGCCAAGGCGCTGGCCGATATCATGTGGGCACTTAACGACCTGTGCGCGGATCGCTACGTCGATTTCAATCCGGTCTCGCTTAAGCCCTACGGTCTGGATCTGCCGCAAACCTCACTGACCGTTACGCTCAGTGACACAAATGTCATTGGTCGCATCGTACTGCTCGGCAACAAGGCCGAAGACGGACGCTTTGCCATGATCCAGGGCCAGAACATCGTCTTCGTGGTTTCGGAGGAAACCGCGCAAACTCTCACCCGTGAATTGACGGTGCCTATTGAAAAACAAGCTGAAGAAATCAAGCAACCCTGATCCGCGCACAGCCCGCCCGGCAAAGGAGATCCGGCTGCATATACTCCGGTTGACGGGATTTGCGCTGGGGCTTTCCGTCATGCTGACGCTTTTTGCGCTGCTGGCCGTCGGACTGCCGCCCGGCCTGACACACCGCATCACCGCACAGATACAGGCATCCGGCATTCCTCTTCAGATTGAATCCATTCATCTTTCAACACATCGCGGCTGGGTGCTTAAAAACGTCCGGCTCTACAGCACTTCTCCGGACGATCTGCACCCCTTGCTGAGCGCGAAAAAACTTTATGTCCTGCTCTGGCCGATCAACTGGAAAAAGCCCTCCGAGGACGGCTGGCATATTAAACTCTATGTTAAAAATTTAGGCATCTCTCTGGGTCAGCCCTGGGAAAGCACGCTTCCGGAAGACCATCCGTTCCGCACCATCAGCAGGCTGAGCGCTTCGTTAATAGTCGCGCCGGAACATGTCGAGATCGAAACCGCCGACCTATACTGGAGCGGTATCAACATCCACGCACGCGGTGCAACGCAATTTTCCAAAAGCAACGGCAGCTGGATTCGACAAAGCCGCGACTTCCGTCAGCAAGCCGTGAAAGCAGCAGACACGCTAAGCCGGCTGAAGTGTGCGCGTCCACCGCAACTCAATCTGGACTTTAATTTCAACGAGACCCAACCCGAAAAAACCTTTCTCGCCGTTGACTTGTCCGCAGAAGGAATCACCTGGCAGGATTACGTCTACAAACAGCTCTCCGGCACACTCGGCTACCATGACTATACATGGACGCTTCCCTCGCTTCGACTGAACCAGTCGGACAGCGAACAACTCGTTCTGCACAGTACTATTAACCTTAATAACAGCAACGCACAGGTATCCGTTGAAAACACGCTGCCGGCCGCCGACCTGTTCAACCTGCTTCCGGAAAAAATGCAGGCCGATGTGGCGCGAACCGGAGTCAAGCCCTACGGACGGCTCAACTTCACGGCTTCGGCCGGCCCGGCACCATTTGACCGGCTGACTGAAAAAGTCGACGTGCTGGTGGAACAGGCTCAGTTGAAACGTCAGGACATCACACTTGATCCGCTGGCCTTTCATCTCACCCGTGACGGCAACCGGGTTGAAATGAAAGGCATTCAGGCACAAATCAATGGCGGACCGCTCGCCGGCAGCTTTGAACTCAATCTGGATTCCAAAGCCTGGACCGCCCGTGCACAAACGCAATGTGATCCGGTTTTTGCGGGAGCCTATGATGAAGATCTTCAGGAGTTTCTTCTCCGCTTCAACTTTCCCGACGAACAGCCGAAAGCAGATCTGACGATTTCATCCTCCGGCCCCGATGCATCAATCGTCATGGTCGGCACCCTCTCCGGCAACCGTTTCACCTGCGGCGGCGTACCGATCGGACACCTCGAAACGTCCATGGTTTTTTCCAACCGGGTGCTGGACTTGGTTCCAATCCATGCCGTCCGTGCCAAAGAACAGTTCGACGGCAGTGTACAAGTGGACTTCAACCGGCAGCTCGCTTTTTTCAACGCCACCAACAGCTTTCCGCCAACGGATATCGCCCGCGCACTCGCACCGGAAGAACACACCATCCTCGAAGATTTCCGCTTCGACGGACCGGTCTATGCCGTCGGTCGCGGACAGATTGACTACGGCACATGGACCAACCATCTCTTCAAGGGAACATTCCGTGCTGAAAATGTCGGCATGAATAAACTGCAGGCCTCCCTTTTCAACACCGACATCGACGCGCACGACACACAGCTTCTTTTCACCAATGCCGCAGCTCAGTTCTACGGCGGCTTTGCCGAAGGCTCTGCGGAATTTGACGTCCTTCTCGAAGACGGCACAGCTCCCTACCGCATCAATGCCCGCATCACCCAGATCGATCTCGCGCAAATGCTTAAGCAGATTTCCTCAAACAATTACGGCGGCGCACGCGGACAGCTTTCCGCCACGCTCAACCTGACAGCTGACGCTGCAACTGGATTCTGGCAGTCCGTTCAGGGCGGCGGCCGGGTGGAAATTAAAGACGGCCATCTGGCTGATGTACCGTTTTTCGGCGGATTTTCGCGGCTCATCCAATCCACCTTCGCGGGCTTCAGCCTCTTCTCCCTCACCACATTTTCCGCCGATTACGAACTGCACGATAACGCCATCTGGAGCGAAAATGCGCAACTTGGCGGCACACTCGTCAGTGCCCGCGGACGCGGAAGTTATTCGCCGGAAAGCGGCCTCAACTTCGTTGTTGCGGCCGAACCGCTTCGGCAAACACGCGACAACAAAGAATGGTATCAGATCCATCTGTGGGCGGCGGATGTGCTCAAAGAAGGAACCGCACCCTTCCTGCGCCTGCTCGAATTCCAGCTCTCCGGTCCGCTCGACAAGCCCGAATGGCGCTTCGTCAACCTGCCCAAAGAAATCTCCGACATCCTCCACCTCTCCAAATAAAAAAGTTCCAAGGTTCGGAAGATTTTTTTCCAATGTTTGGAAAAACTATTTTTTCCAGGATCGATTGCCGTTCATGCCGGGCTTCTGGCCGGGCTTGTTTTTCGGACGGTTCGGGCGATACGGATTCGCCGCGCGCTTTTCGTCGCGCTTCGCGGGATTGCCGACACCGGCCAGCGTGACGCTGACGCGGCGCCCTTCGAAATCAACCAGACTCTTGGCAAAGCTGTCGATGACTGCCTGCGCGGCATCGCGCGGCACTTCAAAATAAGACTGCATGTGCGTGATGTTGATCCGTCCGATTTCGACGCTGCTGGCGCGGTCGGCGACATTCACCAGATTCATCAGCTGCTTGGGTGCCAGCCGGTTGGCTTTGCCGATGTTCATACACAGCTCAACCATTCCGCCTGCGGCGGTCTGTTTTTTGCGCGCGGCGTGGCTGCCTTCGTGCAGCGGCTCGGCGTTAATGTCCGGCTCTTTGCTGTAGTAGTCGAGCAGGCGCTGCAATTCGAGCGAAGCGAAGCGGCGCAGCAGTTCTTCACGCGAAATGCCTTCGAGGCTCGCGCAGAGCGACGGCAGAATTTCGTCGATCACGCCCGGC
Organism: Kiritimatiellales bacterium; assembly: GCA_041674365.1. Lineage (GTDB taxonomy): Bacteria > Verrucomicrobiota > Kiritimatiellia > Kiritimatiellales > Tichowtungiaceae > Tichowtungia. Next base: position 10,325 of record JBAYVX010000005.1, read on the forward strand.
TCCGGATTGACCTGACTCAGGCGCTCCATTAACCCGGCCAGACGCGCTTTGCAGATATCCGCGCCGGTCGGCACGTCGCGCTGTACAAATTTACGGCCCAGCTGCTTTTCGATGAACTTCACCTTGTTATGCTCGCGCATATTGATCAGCGCAATTGAAACACCGGTTTTGCCGGCGCGGCCGGTGCGGCCGCTGCGGTGCGTGTAGCTTCCGAGATCGTCCGGCAGGCTGTAATTAATTACGTGCGTCAGATCGTTCACATCGAGGCCGCGCGCGGCGACATCGGTGGCGACCAGCATTTGCAGATCGCGGGCGCGGAAGCGTTTCATCACGCGGTCGCGCTGCTGCTGCGTCAGATCGCCGTGCAGTGATTCCGATTTATAACCGTCTTTGCCGAGATGATCAGCGATATCCTGCGTTTCCTGGCGCGTGCGGCAGAAAACAATCCCGTACATATCCGGGTAAAAATCGGCCAGGCGCTTCAGCGCGCGGTAACGATCTTTGGCGTGAACCACCAGAAATTCGTGGCTGACGTTTTCGGCGCCGGCGTTGCGCGTGCCGACCGTGATCTCTTCCGGATCCTTCATGTATTTTTTGGCAATCGAGGCCACCTGACGCGGCATCGTCGCCGAAAACAGCAGCGTCTGCGCGCCATCCGGCACTTCCGAAAGAATCGCTTCGAGGTCTTCTTCAAAGCCCATGTTCAGCATTTCGTCGGCTTCGTCGAGCACGACGCGTTTGATCTGCGAAAAGTCGGCGCGCTTGCGGCGCAGCAGGTCAACCATACGTCCGGGGGTGGCGACGACGATGTCGACCCCGCGAACCATTGCTGCCAGCTGTGGCTTGATGTCGGCTCCGCCGTAAACGGCCAGCACTCTTACACCGCGCGCACAGGCAGCAAAATTTTCAAGGTCGCGGGCGATCTGCATACAGAGCTCGCGGGTCGGGCAGAGAATCAACGTCTGCGGCGTTTTGATGTCCGGATCAAGCATCTGAATCACCGGCAGGCCGAACGCGGCGGTTTTGCCGGTACCGGTTTGAGCCAAAGCGACCAGATCGCGGCCGTTATTCAGGATTGCGGGAATGACGGCGGCCTGAACCGGCGTCGGCGTTTCGAACCCGAGGCGGGAAATGCCTTCGAGAATTTCGGGACTAAGTCCCATATCAGTAAACTTCATTGAACCACCCATGTTTGTTGCAGGAACCCAAATAGCCGATCTTCATTCCTGCAAGTAAACACCGGGGCCTCAAATCTGAGGGGAGGCGGAGGATGGACATCGTCCGCCCAAAGATCAACTTAAATAATCAGATAAAAGATGTGGAGCGAAAGGGGATCGAACCCTCGACCTCCACGTTGCGAACGTGGCGCTCTACCAATTGAGCTACCGCCCCATCAAAAAGAAGGCACGGAATATATCCGCGCCGCCCGTCCGCCGACAAGCGTTTAATCCTTGAAAGGCTCAAAGGCTTTGCGGTCGGAAATTAGAATTCGGCTTGATCGGTGATTTTTCCACCCGAGCGAAGCGAGAGAGGCCGCACAACGTGCGGCAGGGAACAAAGTGACCGGCAATGTTTGGAAATCAACAGCCGCCGCAGTCGCAAACGAAGGCCGCAACGGAACGATCGTACGTTGCCTCGCCCTCTTTTGAGAAAAAGCAGCCGGGAATCTGTCCTTTGGCGCGGTGATACGCAACACACCCGCAACAAAGCCCCCGCTTACCGCACGAATAGGTGCAGGTACAATGTTCGAGGTTCGTCTCTTTATTCGGGCAGCTGGACATTGGTTTATTTACCAAGAATTTCTTCGAGCGCTTCGACCAGCGCCATGACCTGTTCGTTGGTTCCAACCGTAATGCGCAGGCAGTCGCGGGTGCGCTCGCCGTCAAACCAGCGGACAAAAATATTGCGTTTTTTGAGCTCCTCAAAAATTTTCTTTGCGCCCGGCTTCGGCGGCTTAACCCAGACGAAGTTGGTTTCGGACGGATAGACCTTGAATCCAAGGTCGTTCAGTTCGTCGGTGATCAGCCCGCGCGTGCCTTTCACAGCGGCAGTGATCGCGGCCATCGTTTCTTCGTCGATCAACGCGACGCGCGCCAACTCCTGCGTTAAGCGGCTGACGTTGTAGGAATCCTTAATTTTATGCAGCGCGTCAATCAGCGGCTTCGCGCCCACGCAGTAGCCGAAGCGGATGCCGGCCAGCGCATACGATTTGGAAAGCGTGCGCGCCACAATCACGTTGTCGTACTTCGTCGCGAACTCCATGCAACTCTCGCGGGCAAAATCGACATATGCTTCGTCGATCACGACGACACCGGGAAAGTTCTTCACAAATTCCTCAACTTTGGCCTTTGGAAACAGCATTCCTGTCGGCGCATTCGGATTGGTCAGGAAGAAAACTGAGGCTTCATAGACCTTCGGCATCTGCCACTCAAAATTTTCATCCAGTGCCACCGGCTTCACGGCGATCTCTTCAATCTGCGCCAGCACCGGGTAGAGCGAATAGGACGGATCAAAATAGCCGACCGAGCCGTCGCGTTCGCAGAAGGCGCGGATGCACAACGCCAGAATTTCATCCGATCCGTTACCCGCAAAGGTGTTGGCCAGACCGACTTCGTGCTTTTCGGCAATTACTTTGCGCACTTCGGTGCAGAGCGGATCGGGATATTTCGCCAGCTCCATAATGTCGATTTCGTTCAGAATATCGCGCACCTCCGGCGAGCAGAGCCACGGATTTTCATTCGTGTTTAACTTAACGACCCCCTCGCCCTTCGGTTGTTCTCCGGGGACATAACCGCTCATCGCTTGCACAGATTTTCGAATCAGATTTTTCATAATGTTTCCAATGGTTGCCTGCCCTGAGCTTGTCGAACGGGGAAAAAGTTGCCTGCAAATCCGCACCAATAAACACGAAATTTCCAAAGGGTGGAATCAGCAAACGATACAAAAACAAGAAAGCAAATGATCTCCGCACACATGCGGAGGCGCAATCCGTTTATTTTAAACACATTACGATGGTTATAAAAAAGCGTAGACGCAGCGCTCTTCCAGCCAATCCCGGGGGGCGGGAGGGCGTGAAAGGAGCGCCGGTCTACAAAAATACATTACGGGTTGTCCGGCCCGGCGGAATGGTCTTTCTTCTCTTCTTTTGGTTTCACCAGCTTGTCGCGGGGGATCAGCAATCCGTCAGCGGCATAACTGCTGATAACATAGGTCCATTTCGAAAACTGCGCATTCAGCTTGTCGGCTTTGTCCGCATTGGCCGCCGCCATGTTGTTATAGGCATCCAGTTCTTTACTGTAGGTCTCTTTTTTCGCGGCATCGTCGCCTTCCGGCGCGACCGGCGGTGCCGGGCGGGTGTAATCGGCCGCAATGCGCACAAACTGTCCTTCATCGGTTTTGGCGCCCAGCTTGACGGTGTAGGTGAATCCGTCTTTGGTTTGCGCGACATAAACAGACGGTTTATCAAAGCCGAGCTCCATGTCGGTTTTCGCCGGATCAGCAACCGTTGTGCAGCTTAAATACTGTAGCGCAGAGCGCAACCGGTTGGCTTCCGAACTCTGGAACTCTTCTGTTTCTTTATTCAGATCGGCCAGCGTCCATTCCGCGCCGTCCAGCTTCAACGACACATTGCCTTCTTTAACCGAAACAAGGTCGCCGGACTGAACCTTCAGCAGTTCTTTGCTGATCCAGTCCGCCGGTTTTTCAGAAAACGGACGAAAGTCGTAATCAACCAGATAGACCGAATCGCCGTCGTCCTTGCGGACGAAAAACTGGTTGGCCCAGCCTGCGGACTCCGGCGTCTTGCGCCGCGCACCAATCGTCACCGTTGCGACAGATTTTCCGTCACCGGTTTTCAAGGTGATCGTTTTTGCATTGTCATCCAGACCGAATTCCGATGCCGCAACATTGCCGGCGCGAACCGGGTTGCCGGGTTTTACGTCGGCCAGCTTCAGCAATGCATCGGCCAGCCGGTTGAAGTCTGCCGGATAGCCGTAGAGCGACTCAACCGTCCACTGTCCGTTCTTTTTGGCCAGAGCGACGTGGTTTGAACTCTGCGCGACCTCCAGTCCGGTCAGTGTGTTCAGATCGACACCCTGTAACAGGGTTGCATCAGCGGATGCCGGCAGACTGTGCCGGATTTCCTGTCCTTTTCGCTGCCAGATTGCGGCACCGGCAAGCAGTACCAGTACAACGGCCATTCCAATCAGTTTTTTCATATCCATCTGCAATTCTCCTTCTGATCAGCGTGTCTTTTTGAGCCACAGCCCACGGGCAATGCCAAACAGGGCTACCAGCAGCGGAACCGCCGCAATGTTTAAAACTTTCAGACGCATCCCCAGCGATTCAATATCGCGCCGCAGATTCTTCCGGACTTCTTTCAGCGACTGCTGTGTTTGGAAAACCTCTTCGCGAAATCTCTTGATTTCCGCCGCCTGCTCCGGCGTCAGAATCTGCTGTTGTCCGTCGTCTTTCGTCCGCTGCAATGCGTTGATGCGCGACTGCGCGGCCTGCAATTTTTCATTCAGGCGGTCTTCCTCCGCCTGCCATTTCATCTGCGCCTGTTTTTCCAGTTCAATCACACGGTCGAACGGCCGGTTAAACGAGCCCCGGCTGCGCAGACCGATCAGCGCTTCACTGCCGCTGAGCTGTTCGGTCAGGTTCAGCGCAAAGGCGAGGTTGTCGTTACGCGGCTGCTGAATCTGCTGACCGAACAGATTCATACTCTGCAGTGCGAACCGGTCGGCCAGCATATCCACGTCGGCGACCAGAACCACCGTGCCGGGCTTGGCGCTTTCCTTTAGTTGATCTGACAAATCAGTTGGATTTGACGACTCTTCTTCTTTAGCGGGTTTACCGTCCGGAAACGCGGTTTTAAAATTCCCCTGCAGCCGGACTGCCAGCGCAAGCTGTCCCTTCGCCGCCGGAATTTTGATGTCGCCGCCGCGCGCAGCATAAATATCTGTCAGGAACCCGTCCGGCGCGGTATGCAGCAGTTCGGTCATTTGCAGGCCATCGGCCGGCGTGCCTTTAAACGCACCGGCAAACGGAAGCATCATATCACCGAGCGATGAGGTGGACACTTCATCCCGATTAATGTTCGTCTGGCGTAACAGAAGCCATGCGGCGTTGCGTTGCGCACGGCCGGCACCGGCATTGAGCATCGCGGCGGCGGCTTCGTCCGCGGCAAGCTGGCCTTCTGGCATTTCCAGTCCCCACGCCTTCGTCAGTTTATTGAGATCAGAACTTTCCTGCGGCGGCATGCCGTACTGCTGCATCTGCGGCGAAGCACTATCCTGCGCCGAAATGCACATCGGATCGACAAACGCCATCAACCGTCCGCCGCGCAGCACAAACTGATCGAGAGCATAAAGCGTGCTGTCGCTGATGCCCGCCGGATGAATCACCAGCAGTGTATCGATATCGTCCGGAATGGATTCCGCGTCCATGGCGATGGTCTGTACTTTCGCCTGCCGTCCCAACTCGGCAATAGCCGCCCAGCCCTGCTGTCCGCGACCCATATAGGGATTGCCTCCGCCGCCCTGAACCGGCAGCGCGCTCATCAAACCGACCTTGGCGGTTTTCTCGCGGCTGACTTCGCTGATCATGCGGGTCAGCATATATTCAAGCTGCGGCTCTGCGTCCGGAGAAATCAGAGGAATCGCCGCTTCGCGGTTGCCGGAAACGGCAACGATACCGAAATAGAGATTGCCGCCCGCGCCGAACATGTCAAGCGCCTGCCCCTGCAGGCCATAGCGTTGCGCCCATTCTTCTTCGTCGGAATCGGGTTTCGGGTCAAACTCTTCAACCGCCAGATGACCGCTGGCGCGCGATTCATATTCGGCCAGCAGGTCGCGCACGCGGCTCGCGAAGTTTTTCAGCGGAACCGGCAGCCGTTCGTTGCTCTTGGAAAAGTAGAACTTCAACGTCACGTCGCGATCCAGTGCGCCGAGCAGTTGTTTGGTTCCATCCGACAACGTGTAAAGTTTATCCTGCGTCACATCCTTGCGCAGCCGGACCGGGCCGAGCACTGCGTTGAGAGCAATCAGAATGCCCAGCAGCATGAGAACTCCGGCGGCACCGCTGACAATTTTTAAATTGGTTTTTTTCATGATCTCAATCCCCTGTTATTTGCCGACTTTGTTTTTGAGTACCACCTGTGTGGAAAACAGCATAAACACCATAACCGACGCAAAGTAGGCCAGATCGCGCAGATCGATCACGCCGCGCTGCAACGCTTCGAAGTGCGGCATAAAACTGAAGGAGGCGACGCCGTCCACCAGCCAGCCGGGCATGCGATGCGCCAGCAGATCGGTCACCGGCGGGTAGCCCGCCAGAATCAGAAACAAGCCGATGACTACGGCGAGAATAAAACTGATCACCTGATTGCGCGTCAGCGCCGAAGTAAACATGCCTGCCGCAACATAGGCGCCGGCCAGCAGCGCGCTGCCCAGATAAGCGGAAGCGACGGTGCCAAGATCCGGTGATCCGAGATAAACCGCAGTGAGAACCACCGGGAAGGTCAGCGCCAGTGCCAGAATCATAAACAGCCAGGCGGCAATAAACTTACCCAGCAGCGCCTGTAACGGCGTGACGGACACTGTGAACAGCAGTTCTATCGTTCCGGAACGGCGTTCTTCCGCCCAGAGTCGCATCGCCACGGCCGGAACCAGAATCATGTAAAGCCATGGATGCCACTGGAAAAATCCGGTCAGATCCGCCTGCCCCGCTTCGAAAAAGCGGGCAATGGAAAAGGTGAAAAATCCGGCCAGCATCAAAAAGATGATGATAAAGACATAGGCGACCGGCGAATCGAAATAGGCCCGCCACTCGCGTTTAGCCACCGCCGCGATATGATGAAGATTCTCTTTCATTATTCAGCCTCCCGGGTGTCTTCGGTGGTGGTGATACGGCGGAAAACATCGTCGAGCCGTCCTTCATCCACTTTCATGTCAAAAAGTTTCCAGTGTTTTTCGCGCACCGTTTCGAGCACTTCGGCGGCAATCGGTTTTCCAAGCTTTGGAAGAAGAAACAGCCGAGTGCGGTTGCCGTCTGTTGCGAGAGTCCGGATTTTTCCAATGTTTGGAAACGTTTCCAGAACCGCCGGAACCCCGTCGCCTTCCACATCAAGCGTAACGGCATTGTAGCGGTTGCTGCGCTCCTTTAGCGCGGCAGGCGCGGCGTCGGCGACGACTTTTCCGGCGCTGATAATAATCGCGCGGGTGCAGATCGCCTCGACCTCTTCGAGCACGTGGGTGGAGAGCATGATGACTTTTTCTTTGGACATTTCGCGGATCATGTCGCGCACGACCTGCTTCTGGTTCGGATCGAGCCCTTCAGTCGGTTCGTCGAGAAGAAGAATGTCCGGGTCGTGCAGAAGCGTCTGCGCGAAGCAGGTGCGCTGACGGTAGCCTTTGGAGAGCGTGTCGATCGACTGGTTGCGGACCGGCTGCAGAAAACAGCGTTCGATCACTTCATCGACCCGGCGCTGGCGTTGAACCCCGTTAAACCCGCGCACTTCAGCCAGAAAACGCAGGAAGCCGGATACCGTCATGTCTTCATAGAGCGGCGAGGTTTCGGGCATATAGCCGATATGTTTCTGTGCCGCCACCGGATCGGCGGCAACATCGATTCCGTTTACCCACACGGTTCCGGCATCCGGCGTCAAAAATCCGGCAACCATGCGGATGGTCGTGGTTTTCCCGGCACCGTTCGGCCCGAGGATTCCCACCACCGCCCCTTTCTGTGCTTCGAACGATACGTCGTCAACCGCGCGACGATGCCCGAAGTTTTTGATTAACCCGCTCGCATTGATCATTCGATCCTCCCTGGTCAGTTCATTGTGAAAAATTCCTTTGCTCAGGCGGCAAACTGTTCAATCAGCAGATCGTGATGATGGCGCCGATGATGCCGGGCCCGGTTTTTGATAACCTGCCGTTTAATGTCGTCAAAAGCCGCGCTGACCGCGCCATAGAGAAAGTCGCGCGAGCCGCTCGTCTCGGAGATGTGTGCCGCATAGAGCCGCTCGCCAGGAATACTGAGCCGCACCGAAATATCGTACACGCCGCTTTGCCCATGGCGGCTTTCGTCAATCACCACTTCGCAGCGGGAGCATGATGCAAACCGCTCCAAATGCTGCATGACAAACTGCTGCATCGTTTTCAACCGGGGCATATGCCGAAACTGAATCTGACAGGATGGCTGTATCCATTTCATAAATAGGATCTCTTTCTACGGTTCTGTTCTTACACGATTCTTTCACCAACATTACAACGCTGTAATCTTCCGCCGTAAAACCGGCCGGCCGGGCGGATCACGCCCGGCCGCCTGCTTTATTTTATCTCCACCCTCTGCGGAGCCTGATCGGCATGAAGCTTCGGCAGTGTGATTTTCAGCACACCATTGTTGTATTCTGCCGTGACCTTCGTTGCATCAACCGGCTTGGCGAGCATCACCGCGCGGCTCATAAACCCGCTGGAGCGTTCCTGCATCAGCACTTTATTGCCGTCCTTTTTGGTGGTCTCCTGTTTACGTTCCGCTTTAACGGTCAGGATGTCGTCCTTCACCTCCACGGTGATTCCGGATTTATCCATGCCGGGCAGATCCATCTGCACATGATAGGCATCGGCCTGTTCGTTCAGATCCATGCTGGGCTGGGAAAAACCGTTGGCCAGCTCTTCGTCCAGCTGCGGCATCACGCTGAACGCCGCAAACGGCTGTCCTAAGAAACGGTTCATTTCACGGCGCATCTGAATCATTTCACGCACCGGATCGAGAGTGTCCGAAGTCTGCGGCGCGGCAACCGTCTGCACGGCGGCGCCGTCCGTCTTCACATCAATCTTTCCGCTATCCTTTTGGGCGCATGCGGTACTGGCTGTCAAAATCAGGGCCAGTGCGGCACCGGCTGCATAATAACTTTTCAAACTCGAATTCATTTTAAACACCTCCATTGTTCTATTCTTCTTTCTGCTTCGCTTACCTGAACACTCCCGTCATACGCATCACCTCTCTTTATTCTTCACCGGTAATAGACAGCACCCGCCTTGCGTCACTCTTTCCTCCGCATTACAAAGCAGTAATGATGCGGAACATTGACAAACCCGGAGCGCGGGTATTAGCTCTTAACAACAGCCAACGCACGAAATCCGAACTTCGAAGCACGAAACAAATTTCAAACCTGAATGACCGAATGTTTAAAAAAGAGGTTCCGAGTTTTAAAATTTTTGGTTTTAGTATTGTTTCGGATTTCGAAATTCGTACTTCGGATTTAAGCGACTGAACAAGGAGCGTGTTGTGCGCATTCTCATCATTGAAGATGACCGGAAAATTTCGTCGTTCCTGGAAAAGGGATTCCGGGAAAACGGGTACGCCGTGGATCGCGCCGCTGACGGCGAAGAAGGTCTCGCGCTGGCCCGGCAGGATTTTTACGACGCCATCGTCGCCGACCTGATGCTCCCGAAACTCGACGGGCTTGATATGATCAGTCGCCTGCGCGCCGAAAAGGTCAACACGCCCGTACTTATCCTCAGCGCGCGCCGCACCGTCGATGACCGCATCAAAGGACTTCAGGCCGGAGGCGACGACTACATAGTTAAACCGTTTTCGTTTTCCGAGCTGCTGGTACGCGTTCAGACGCTGCTGCGCCGCACCAGCCTAACACCGGAGCCGATGCTCCTGCGCGTCGAAGGGCTCACGCTCGACATCGCCCGCCGCACCATCGAACGTGAAGGACAAACCATCGAACTCCAGCCCAAAGAATTCGCGCTGCTCGAATACCTCATGCGCAACGCCGGACGGGTTGTCACCAAAACTTCGATTCTCGAACATGTTTATGACTACAGCTTTGACCCGCAAACCAACGTCGTCGATGTGCTCGTCTGCCGTCTGCGCAATCACATTGATCACGAATTTGAAGAAAAGCTGATTCACACCGTCCGCGGAGCCGGCTATGTCCTCAAGAAAAAATAAACCGGTCCGGATGGCCTTCAGCCTGCGGCTGGCGCTGATCTACACCTTCGCGCTCTGCCTTTCGCTCGCCGCGCTCTTCGCCGTCACCTATCAGCTCGTCCGGCGCGTCGTCGAAAACCGCGACCATCAGGTTATCGAAGCGCAAACCTCGCAGTTTAAATCGCTCTTCCAGCGCGGCGGCGTACAGGCGATCGCCTCCTATTTCAGCCAGCAGATCAACGCCTCGCCCGAATCGGCGTTCGTCCGCATCGTTGACGACTTCAATCAGGTGCGCTTCATCACCGTCTCGCATCATCTCTGGAACCTGCTCGACAAAAAAACCGGCGGCGTCCTGCCCTCCGACCGCTCCCGCTGGGACGACCTGATCCGCGAGGAAACCGGCGGAAGCTGGATTGTCGGCACCACGCCGCTCGCGCCCGGCCTCTATCTGCAGGTCGGACGCAACAACACCGAAAGCCGGCTCGTGCTTTCCAACTTCCGGAAAACCGCACTGAACATTTTCCTGCCCGCCATCTTTTTCAGTCTGCTGATCGGCTGGCTTGTCACCCGCAGCGCACTCAAACCGCTGCATGCACTCATCGACACCGTGCGCCACATCCTCACCACCGGCGATCTGCAGCGCCGCGTCCCCTCCGGCGCCAAGCGCGGCGAGCTGGTTGAGCTCACCTCCATGTTCAACCGCATGCTCGACCAGAACGAAAAACTCATTCGCGAATCGCGCGAAACTCTCGATAACGTCGCCCACGATCTGCGCACGCCCATGACCCACCTGCGCAACTCCGCCGAGCGTGCATTGCAACTACCCGAAACCGACGCCGCCGTTCTTCAAAACTCGCTCGCCGACTGCGTCGAGGAATCCGAACAGATTCTGCACATGCTCAACGCGCTCATGGATCTGGCCGAAGCCCATACCGGCGGCATGCGCCTCGACCGCGAAGAAGTTTCCTTGCGCGAGCTGGCCGATGAAGTGATTGAGCTTTATTCGCTCGTCGCCGAAGAACGCGGTATCGAACTCAAAAACGACGTACCTCCATGGTGCACCGTCAACGCCGACCGCCTCCGCCTCCGCCAATGCGTCGCCAACCTCACCGACAACGCCATTAAATACAGCCCCGACGGAAGCACCGTCACGCTCTCCGCCGGCGTAAACGGCGAACAGGTTGAACTTTCGGTTCAGGACGCCGGAATCGGAATTGCTCAGGAAGATTTAACCCGCATTTGGGATCG
>JBAYVX010000006.1:0-19506 GCA_041674365.1 Kiritimatiellales bacterium
AAGACGATATGGTCGTCCGAGAGATGCCGGGTTCGCTGATATTCCGCCGCGATGCGCACCTGCTGTTCATCGCCGGGGTTGACAACCAGTATCAGATTTTCTCCGCCGCCGCCCGCCAGACAGACGGAAATTGGCAGGCAGAAGAAAAGTAAATGACGATTTCTTTTCATACGTATGAATATAATAGTAATGATGGACGAGAATAGCCAGAATATTCCTCTCAAATGATTTTTTAATTTGTTTCCTCCATCTATGGACGGGACGCAGATCATGGCCTGTTGCACGTCCTCGTTGCCGCCGATATTTATCCCGAAAACCGTTGGGAAAAGAGGGCGTCGATCCCGGACGGTAGTGATCCGGTTTCTTCGGAGGTTCGTTTATATGGTTAGTTGATCTCGCAACTCACCTGCCGCACTGCCTTTATCTGGCGCGCTGATAAAGAATAAGATTTACATCATGAATTTTCCCGAAAAAGAACGGGCATTGCTTACTGAACTTCAAGGGTATGGGGCGCTGGCTGTTGGCTATTCCGGCGGCGTGGATTCGTCTTATCTCGCCGATACCGCCTACGAAGCTCTGGAAACCCTGCGGTGATAATCATTAGCGATTTCTCCGTCCATTCCTGTCGCGAGCTTAGCAGGGACGCGGACTGCCTACGGTCGAGAAATCTTTTTTTGCCTGTCTCGGTTTGCGCTTTCCGACCGGCACGTAGACCTCGTATCCATGACCCGCGTTGAACGGGCGGAAGCCGTTCTGCGCGCACGCAACTACACACAGTACCGCGTTCGGCATCACGGTGATCTCTGTCGTATCGAAGTGGATTGACCGGATTATGACGGAACGTCTCGAAATTATCGTCGCGCTCAAGGTGCTCGGCTAAATAATGCCTTTTTATTTTGTTTCATAAACCGAGTATGACGGTTTGTTTTTAAAGTTCAATATTGTTAAAGATTAGTCAAAAATGCTAAAAAATTAATCTTTGTAAAAACACAAAATTGCGTGATTCTGTTTGTTGTCATTCAAAAAGGGTTGCCGTTATGAAAGTCGAATTGAATGTTACACCGCCGTTGGATCCGGATTTTTGCCCGGCGATTCTGTTTGAGCGCACGCTTTTCCAGGCATTGGGAAAAACGGCACCGCTGATTATCGCCGTTGAACGCGAAAATGGCTGTGTCAGCCGCAAAGAACTGACCGTTGCTCAGAAGGACTCGGAGTTATTGGAAGAAAGCCTTTTATATGTTGAACGGGTTGTGAAATTTATGCTGTGGGCTTCCGGAGGCTGGAAGCTGTATGTCGGCGGCCCGAAATGGATCGGGCGGCGTCTCGCAGAAATCTACTCGAAATCCGGGGCGCGCGCATTCGATGTCGAGCTGATGGAGCGCGTTTATGAAAAACCGTTCGAGACAGTTCTTTGTACTCCGGAAAAAGTTCCGGATGCAAAAGACAATCAGTCGATGGTCGGCGGGCATCTTGACGGCTGCCGTGTCGGCTTTGACCTTGGCGCAAGCGATTATAAAATTTCCGCCGTTAAAGACGGGGCGTCGGTCTTTACCACTGAAATTCCGTGGGATCCGGTTAAGCAGGCCGATCCAGACTATCATTACAGCGCGATTCAGAAAGGCCTCAAGCTGGCGGCGGAACATCTTCCGTGCGTTGATGCAATCGGCGGCAGCTCGGCTGGCGTTTTTGTCGATGATCGCCCGATGATTGCTTCGCTCTTTCGGTCGGTTCCGGCAGAGCGGTATAACGACTGCGTAAAACCACTGTTTCACCGCCTGCGTGAAGAGTGGGGTGTTCCGCTTACCGTTATCAACGACGGCGATGTCACCGCGCTGGCTGGCGCCATGTCGCTTAATAAGCCGGGCATGTTCGGTATCGCCATGGGATCAAGCGAAGCGGTCGGCTTTCTTAACAGCCGGGGACACATTACCGGACAGCTTAATGAGCTTGCATTTGCTCCAGTCGACTTCAACCCGGCGTCCGCCGCTGACGAATGGTCCGGCGATGCCGGCGTTGGCGCATTGTATTTTTCACAGCAGGCCGTCAACAAACTGGCTCCGGCGGCCGGCTTTAGCTTTCCCGAAGAGATGGGGCTGCCTGAGCGACTGAAAGTCGTGCAGGCCGAGGCAGATGCCGGGAATAAAAACGCCCTGAAAATATTTGAAACCATCGGGGTTTATCTCGGCTACACGCTTCCGTGGTATGCCCGGTTTTATGACTACGAAGATGTGCTTATTCTCGGACGTGTCACTTCCGGACGCGGCGGCGAAAAAATGCTCGAAATCGCGCGAACCGTGCTGGAAAAAGAGTTCCCTGAGTTTGCGGAAAAGGTTCAGGTTCATGTGCCGGATGAAGAGAGCCGGCGTGTCGGCCAGGCCGTTGCTGCCGCCAGCCTGCCGTTAATCGGAAAGGGATGCCATGAATCCGTATCTTAACTTTGTTCAGCAGGTCGAAGAGCAGTTCAAGAGCGCCGCCAAGCTTCCGCTTGGTGGCATTACCCCGCGTGTGCAGAAAGAACTCTTGCCGGATGCGCCGAAGGTGCTGCTATTTTCACCGCATCCGGACGACGAGTGCATCACCGGGTTACTTCCGCTGCGGCTCATGCACGAGGCCGGAATGAGAATCATCAACGTGCCGGTCACTTTCGGCAATAACGTCAATCGTCAATCCGGTCGCGCCGAAGAACTGAAAAATGCCTGCGGATTTCTCGGGTGGAGAATTTTCGGGCGGAATGGTTTCCAGGGTTTGGAAAAAGAGGACGTGGTCCAGATTTTGAAGGCGGAGCGGCCGGCCGTGATTTTCATGCCGCATTCCAAGGATTGGAACTCGCGTCACATCGCCACTCATTTTCTGGTGATGGAAGCGCTGGCAGAAATGGAAAAAGATTTTTCCTGCATTGTTATTGAAACCGAATTCTGGGGAGCGATGGACCACCCGAACCTGATGGTGGAGGGCGATGCGCAAACCGTGGCAGACCTGGTGGCGGCGATTTCATTTCATGTGAAAGAGGTCGAACGCAATCCATATCACCTGTCGCTTCCGGCGTGGATGCAGGATAACGTCCGCCGTGGCGGAGAACTGGTCGGCGGGCAGGGCAACGCAGTTCCGGATTTCTCCTTTGCCACGCTTTACCGCCTGCGCAGATGGAAATGCGGAATGCTTTTCCAAACATTGGAAAAAGGCCGCATGTTGGCGATGAATGACGATTTGAAGGATATCTTCTAATGGAAATTATTATCAAAAAAGACGCGCTGAGCGGCAGTTATTCTGCGGCACGTGTGGTCGCGCGGCTGATTCATGAAAAACCGGATGCGGTTCTGGGGCTGGCGACCGGCAGTACGCCGCTGATGCTGTATAAAGAGCTGATCCGTTTGCATAACGAGGAAGCTCTCGATTTCAGTCGGGTTACCACCTTTAACCTAGACGAGTACGTCGGACTGCCTGCCGATCATGAGCAGTCTTACCACCGTTTTATGTGGGACAACCTCTTTAGCCAGATCAATATTAAGCTGGAGAATGTGCATATTCCCGACGGCATGGCCAGCGACATTCCGGCGTTCTGCGCCAGCTATGAACAGGCGATCATTGACGCAGGTGGTATTGATCTGCAGGTGCTTGGAATTGGTTCGGACGGCCACGTCGGATTCAACGAACCGACCTCCTCGTTTGCGTCGCGTACGCGTATTAAAACGCTGACCCGTCAGACCGTGGCCGATAATGCCCGCTTTTTTGACGGCGACGAGTCTAAGGTGCCGCACCACTGCATTACCATGGGCATCGGCACCATCATGGATGCGCGCATGAACATCTTGCTCGCCTTCGGTCAAAACAAAGCCGGGGCTGTTGCGGCAACCGTTGAAGGCCCGACGGCATCCATCATGCCTGCCTCGATTCTTCAGTATCATCCGGCGGCAAAGATGTTCATTGACGAAGCTGCGGCGTCCGATTTGAAACTGGGCGATTATTACCGCTGGGTATATGACAACAAACCCGACTGGCAAAAAGACGCCTGAAAAGGAAAATGACCATGGAGCAATTTGAAAACACAGCAACAGTATTTCCTCGTTCAGAAACCTGTCTGAATGAAACTTTGTTCTGCAGGGCGAAAGGGCATCTGAGAGAGAGGACGGTCATAAAGCAGTTTAAAGAAGTGGCAGAAGCCTTCCTGTGCCCGGGAAATTATTTGGGTGAAGCTTCATACGGAAGCGGACATATCAACGACACGTTTCGGGTTGTCTATGAACAGGACGGCCGCGAGGTGCATTACATTCACCAGCGCATCAATAAAACCATTTTCAAGAATGTGCCGTGGCTGATGGACAACATCGGGCGGGTCTCTCGGCATCAGCGGAAGAAATTTCAAGAGGCTGGCGCGAGTGAACTGAACCGGCGTGTGCTGACACTGGTTCCGACAAAAGCCGGAAAGGATTTTTTCGTTGATGCCAACGGCGATTACTGGCGAACGTATGTATTCATTGAGAATGCAATTGGGTCTGACATCGTGGAAAATACCGCCCAGGCGTTTGAGGCGGCCAGAGCCTTTGGTGAATTCCAATGTCAGCTGGCCGACCTGCCCGGACGTTTGCACGAAACTATTCCAAACTTTCACCATACCCGTTCGCGCTTCGACGCGTTGAAATCCGCTGTCGATGCAGATGCTAAGGGCCGTGCGGCGGATGTGAAAGCGGAGATCGAGTTTGCCATGCAGCGCGAAGAAATTGTGGATGTTGTCATCGATCTGATGGCGTCCGGCGAGCTGCCCGAGCGCGTAACGCACAACGACACCAAGCTCAACAATGTGCTGATCGATACCAAAACCGGCAAAGCGATGTGCGTGATTGATCTCGATACTGTGATGCCCGGATCGGTTCTTTATGATTTCGGTGATATGATCCGTACAACAACAACCCGCGCTGCCGAAGACGAGGCGGATCTCTCAAAAGTAGAGATGGATATCGAATATTTTGAGGCGCTTACCCAAGGGTATCTCGAAACAGCCGCCGGCTTTCTGACCCCGAAAGAACGCGAACTGCTGCCGTTCTCGGGGCAGCTTATCACCTTTGAAATCGGTCTGCGCTTTTTGACCGATTATTTGCAGGGAGATTCGTATTTTAAAACGCATTGCGCCGGGCAGAATATCGACCGGTGCCGGAAGCAGTTTAAAATGGTGCAGTCCATGGAACGACAGATGGACGCCATGCAACGTGTGATGGAGAGATGCAAATGAGGGTGTTAGTCACCGGCGGCGCCGGGTTTATTGGCAGTCATGTGGTGGAGTACTTCCAGGGGAAAGCCGACATACGGGTACTCGACAACCTGCGCAGCGGCTATCGTAAAAATCTGGAAGGTCTTCAGCATGAATTTACCGAAGGTTCTGTTACCGACCGCGATACTGTTCGCACAGCGATGGAAGGCGTCGATTATGTTTTTCATATGGCGGCGATGATCAGCGTTCCCGAGTCGATGAGCAAGCCGGTTGAGTGCGTTGAGATCAATACAATCGGAACACTGATTGTGCTCGAAGAGGCGGCGAAGGCCGGGGTTAAAAAACTTTGTTTTTCCAGCTCGGCTGCCAATTACGGCGATAACCCCGTTGTGCCGAAACTCGAAACCATGCTGCCCGAGCCGAAAAGTCCGTATGCGGTCACGAAGCTCGACGGCGAATACTACTGTGACATGTTCACTCGCGAAGGAAGGCTGGATACGGTCGTGATGCGCTATTTCAACGTGTTCGGTCCGCGGCAGGATCCAAAGAGCGCGTATGCCGCGGCGGTTCCGATTTTCATCAACAAGGCTGTGAAAAACGAAACTATCACCATTTTCGGCGATGGCGAACAGACCCGCGACTTTATCTATGTGAAAGACATTGTTGCCGCCAATGTTTTTTTGGCGATGAACGGCAATACGGCTACCGGTTTTTACAACGTCGCATACGGTGGACGGCAGACCATCAATGATCTGGCAAAAAAAATTATTACGCTGACGGGCGCGTCCTCGAAAATTGTTTATGCACCGGAACGCGCAGGAGATGTGAAACATTCCATGGCCTCCATCGAAAAAATTAAAGCCGCCGGCTTTGAGCCGACATCCAGCTTTGAAGAAGGACTCGGCGTAACCATTGAATTTTTTAGAAAACAGGAAGTCGGTTTATGAAACCCACTCTCGTGATTATGGCAGCAGGCATCGGAAGCCGTTCTGCGCGCACGCAACTACACACGGTACCGCGTTCGGCATCACGGTGATCTCTGTCGTATCGAAGTGGATTCAGCCGACTTTGACCGGATTATGACGGAACGTCTCGAAATTATCGCCGCGCTCAAGGTGCTCGGCTAAATAATGCCTTTTTATTTTGTTTCATAAGCCGAGTATGACGGTTTGTTTTTAAAATTCAATTTTGTTAAAAAAAAATCAAAAATGCTAAAATATTAATCTTTGTAAAAAAACAAAATTGCGTGATTCTGTTTGTTGTCATTCAAAAAGGGTTGCCGTTATGAAAGTTGAATTGAATGTTACACCGCCGCTGGATCCGGCCGTGATGCGCTATTTCAACGTGTTTGGTCCGCGGCAGGACCGAAGAGCGCGTATGCCGCTGCGGTTCCGATTGAGTCGGAATAGGAGTATATGAAAACACAAAAACTTCGGCTTGGGATTATTGGAGTATCTGGAAGAGGGCACCGGCTTGCCGAGCTCGCCCATAAACCTGAAGATGGCGTTGAAATTGTAGCAGGGATGGATCCTTTCGATGACAAGTTGCGTGAATTCAGCGATTGTTACAATCATCAGGTGGGTTGTTACAAAGACTATCGGCAGATGATTGAGAAGGAAAATCTTGATGGTGTACTGATCACTTCGCCTGACTATTGCCACGAGGAACAGGCGAGTTTTGCCTTATCATTGGGCATACCCGTGTATTTGGAAAAACCCATGGCGATTACAACGGCAGGCTGTGACAGGATTCTCAAAACAGCTCGCGATAATCATGTTAAGCTTATGCTTGGACACAATATGCGCTATATGAATTTCACCAATAAAATGAAGTCAATTATAGACAGCGGTGCAATTGGAGAAATCAAAGCGATTTGGTGTCGTCATTTCATTTCCTATGGCGGTGACGCATATTTTCGTGATTGGCACGCTGATCGGCGTAAGTCTAACAGCCTTTTACTCCAAAAAGGTGCACATGATATTGATATCATTCACTGGCTGGCCGGGAGTTATTCATCAAAGGTTAGCGGCATGGGTTCTCTCAGTGTTTATAATCAGCTTCCGCGACGTGACAACGAGGATAAACCGGACGTATCATTCAATTCAGCGCACTGGCCACCAACAGAACAGTCCGGATTTTATCCAGTCATAGATGTGGCGGATCACAACATGATAATGATGCAGTTAGCTAATGGTGTTCAAGCATGTTATATGCAGTGTCATTACACCCCGGATTCTTGGCGAAATTACACTGTTATTGGAACAAAAGGGCGAATTGAAAATTATGGGGATATTTACGAAGACACGGTCGTAGAGCTGTGGAATAAGCGGGTCGATCGCTTCCGGCTTCATGGTGATGCCACCTTTCAGGCGGCCTCAAGTGTTGGTTCTCACGGCGGAGCGGATCCTAAAATAGTTCAAGGATTTATTGATTATCTGCGTGGCGAACACACTCCTGTGACCACGCCTCAGGCTTCGCGATATGCAGTGGCTGCAGGATGCGCGGGGGCAGATTCAATACGAAATGGCGGGGGAGTTGTTGAAGTTCCGCCGCTTGATCCAGACCTCGAAACATATAAATATTAAAAAGCAATGTTGAGGCATTCATGCAGTTCACAGAAGTTTTGATAAAAAACAGGGCAGTCTGCCATGCTGAAAAGCCGTTTAAGGCAATGTTATGAGACCGAATAAAATTTCCAGTGTTCCGCGAGGCGAGATGTTCAAACCCGGACAGGTTTGGAGTAATGATACGGCTTGCCCGCTGGTTTGGCCGGATAAAGAAGTCGGCGGGGAACGGTTTGATGGAAATGTGCAGGGGAACCCTATTTGGAAGACACAGGACGCTCCGGTGATTGACTTTTTAGTGTCAAAATGAATTATATTTTTGCCAGTGTGTAAAATTAATTTAATATTCCAACGTATGAATCGTAAGTACGGTTTTTATTAGATGTTAGGAGATGAACCGTGCTTATCTGTGGTGCAGAAAAACGAAAACGAAAGGAGAAGGAGATGAAGAGATCAAGCGTGTATTACATTGCAATAAGTGCGTTGTTTATTCTAACAGCGCTGGGTGTTCGAGCTGATGTTATTCTAGCTGGATGGGATTATACTGTTAATCCGGCAGGTAAGATCAGTGTCGCTGCTGGCGTCGTTGAGGATGGAATTTCGGCCGGTCTGACTTGGAATACCAACGCTAATTGGACTGCAAACTATAGCGGGTCAATAGACGGAACATTCGGGTCGTTGGCGACGGGTGCTACAACCAACACTGGAATTGCTGATACCGGGGGTTATGTGACTAAAAGTCTGGCTAATAACGACTACTTGGACATTGCTGTCACAAACAATGGGGCGCAGGCGATTGAGTTGACATATCTTTGTTTTGATGCATGGCGCGCTTGGAATTCTGGCCCTGGAGTTTTCTACGTGAGTATTGTCGGCGGGGATATTACATTGACGAATAATTTTGCAACAGGAGTCTTTGTCATTCAAAATGCAAATCCACAGCCCTATGTTTGCGATTTTCAGGACATTGATATTTCGCTGGCGGGCTTGGCAGACCATACTCTGGCGTCGGGCGAGAGTGTTGTCGTGCGACTTGCGATAGATCGTACTGCGAACCCAACGCTCACAGGCTCGGTTACTCTGGATAACATAGCTGTTCTTGGAACAATCCCTGAGCCGGCAACTTTGGGGTTAATGATTGTTTCGATGGCTGGGGTGTTTGGAGTACGCGCTTTTCGTACAATTCAGTAGGTTGTAATCAAACGCAGGGAGGCCGTCTGTCAGACGACCCCCTGCTTTGTTGTTGTTCGAATCTATATAACGAAAACAAGTTTTTCGGAAAATGTGCGCATGTTTAAATCTGTCAAGGCGCTGTGATTATGAAAAGTTCGGACAGTTTTTTGCCGTTTTGCGACCTGATACACGTATCAGGTTTTGTTTGTCGTTTGATTGTCAGTACCTGTCTTTCAGTTTGGGCTGGGGAAGGGGGGGTATGATTCTTATCGTTAACCTCGGCGACGAACAGCAGGTGCGGATTTCCAACGAATACCATCGTCTCCACGTTATCCCCGACTGCAACATTGTTTTCATCGAACCACGATTGCTCGGCGGCCTCTTTCGTGCCAGCGAAGCGGAAAACGAAACCGGGCTCAGTTATGTGAACACCTCCCCTAACCCCATCGCTGACCACATTGTCGCTCAAGGACTTGAGGGACAGATCAACTACATCACCGCCCTTGGACAGACTTTTCGTATGACCGGCCTGAGTGATGGTGCTGCTACCGCGATCTCACACAGTTACGCTTTGACGTACCCTGACGAACTGGTGGGCGGAACAACACCCAGACATTATCACGAAGATGGAAAAGCTCATAGTAAAAGAGCGCGACAGACCAAAAATCGAAGAATTTCGCTTTTGAATCTACCGGAACTAAACCGGGATTCCTAAGTTTTTTTATTATATGACGTTTTTTGTGCCGCATATGCTCTGTTGCGTTTCAGGGGAACGACGTCACTAAATTTAAAAAGGCTGTAGATGGGAAAACGAATCGATAGCAGCAGAAACCATAACAGGAGGGGTGGGTTATGATAAAATTAATAGCGATACTGTTCATATTATCAAGTAGCGGGTCAAACGCTGCCCCCTGGCAACTGGATTATAACTGGAAGAATATGCACTTACGTACAGCGGCTCAGCGTGATGCGGGGCTGGCTGGCGGAGAAGGGTTTCAGCAGCTGATAGACATACAATACGCACCTTCTGATCCATCAATTGTCTATATGTGTACGGATACATCACAGGCCTGGAAAAGCACAGACGGAGGCCGTCATTGGATGTCGAAACCTAACGGACTGATGTGTAATGGAGGACGGAGTTTAATAGTTTATCAGGCAAACTCCAGCCGGGTATTGATGGCCGGTTTCGATAAGGACGGATCCGGGATTTACCGGACGATAGACGGCGGGGACAATTGGAGCAGAAGATACACAACCCAGTATGATAACACCAAACTTATGCGCGGACAGAAACTGTTTCATCAAGTTGACAACACCGTTTTTTACGCCGCTCTGCAGGACGGTAACGGCCTGGTAACATCCACGGACAGCGGATATTCCTGGACTCCCGTTATCTTTGATTTGTCAAGTACTGCTCAGGATAATGAGCTGGGATGTATTCTCAACATGGTACAGAATCCGTACAACCCGGATCTGGAGTTATGGGTGTGCTCATTCAGCGGGCTGTATAAAATAACGGAATCCACCACACCGGGACAGTTCCATTGTGTGGAACTCACTCCGTCTGGACTTCCTTCCAAATTTACTGGCTGGACACGCACGGCTGATCCGGCCGGGGCGATAACATTACTTGATTCAGTTACGTATATTACAAACGCGTTTTACCATTCTTCGTTGCGAGTTGATTTTGACGGCAAGATTGGCTATTGGCATACAAAGTGGATTAATATTCCAGTCAGTGCAGGAACTGAATACACAGTAGAGGGATATATTAAAACGGAAAATCTAGATACCTCTTATGGCGGAGCTTACATGTCTGCTCAAGATTCGCGCGGTACCGACTATGGGTTTTGGCCCTCGTCCAAAATCAAAGGAACAACCGGTTGGACGAACGTAACCCTGACGTTTACCCCGGCTTCCGGGACGACAAACCTGTACCTATTGCTTCGCAGGCAGCCCTCTGAGACAGTAGTTGGAAAGATGTGGTTTGACAGCATTAAGCTTTACCCTTCCAGTACAGGACCTTCCGGCAACCTGCTGGTAACGGATAAAGGGGGCAATGACTACTCCGATTTCGAAGGCGATACTCCCGTTGCAATTCATTTCGGCGACAGCAACGAAGTTATCGTCGCCTGCGGTTTGTCGGGTATTTATCGTTCAACCGATGGCGGACTTTCTTTCAATGCCGCGAACAGCGGTTTGAATTCTACTTATCTTGGCAAGTGCAGGCTGAATCTCAACGGCAGCGATGCCGACCGGAATCTGCTGGTGGCTGGATTTTATAATGCCGGAAATGAAAGCAGTTACGTTTCTGCAAACGGGGCTTTAAACTGGTCTGAAATTGAAAACATCACCTTAACCAACAGCTTTCTGCAGTACGATATAGTTCCATCCGAAGAAAAAATGAGCATCAATTATTTTACAACCCCGACAGGGTTTCATCCAACGGATCCGAACATCATGCTGCATCCATTTAATGACTCTGTGATTTACAGTTCAACCAACAAGGGCGTCACGTGGTTCTATTCCGGCGAGGGATATTCCGGAGGACGCGCAGCCGGAGGTTTTTCTTTTGGCGGAAGCGATCCTAGAACAACATACCTGTTTCTTACCGACCACGGTCCGTTTGTGACTCACGACGGAGGCAGAACCTGGAAGCGACTGATTCCTCCGCGCTACTTAGGTTATACCGCTACCGCGGGAGTTTCAGATCCTGACGACAGTGACATCATTCTATGCGCTGTTGGGGACTGGTCTTCTCAAATGGTCAACAAATCAGATGACGGCGGCGAAAGCTGGAGTACAAATCTCACGGGAACAGCGGCTTCCTATCAGTTTATAGCAATGGATCCGTTGAACAGTTCGACTGTTTATTGCGATAATTATAAAAGTATTAACGAAGGCGATAGTTGGAGCCCGCTATCTCGGTATGTCATTGCTATTTGTGAGGGAACGGGTGCCGTTTACGCAAAAGAACAGGGGTCAACTAGCACAAAAACTAAAATTTACAAATCGATCAACGGGGGCGTTACTTGGACTGCATATGCAAACGAAATCCCGGTACCAAAAGCACAGGTTGCGGGAATCGCGGTTTCCCCGGTAGATGAAGACAGAATATATGTCGCGGCGCAATACAGCGGAATATACATCCTGCAAGACGGGGTTTGGGTTCTCAAGAACGAATCGAACGGGATAACCAAAGATAGCTTTAACGCATATGACATCCAGCATGTTACTGTTGATCCGGTCAATCCGGATATCGTATATCTCGGAAAGAGAGTGCAGTGGCTGGGTCATTCGGACGGAGTCTGCGCTTCTACTGACGCCGGAATGACCTGGACTAACATCTCCGGCAATCTTTCCCGGTATTCCACTGTATGGAATATGAAGGTGAATCCTAATAACGATGCGGCATATATCGCCACATCTCATGGAACATGGCTGATGTCCTCACTGATGCTGAACTATCATTTTGATGAGGCTTCCGGTGGAAATGTATATAACGACAGCATTTACAGTATTACCACCAATTCCGCAAATGAAGGCGATGCGGTCAGGGGGACTGGAACGGCAATTGTTACAGGGAGGAAAAACCGGGCACTGAGTTTCGATGGTTCTTCAGAAGCATATGTAGAATTGTCCTCCTATCCGGACTATCTGACAAATTCCGTTACGAAGTTCAGTGTGGAGGCAATTGTCTGGTTCAATAACAGCAATGCTCTCACTAACGGGCCGATGGTGAGCGATAGAAACAGTTTTAATCTATGGAACGGTTTCTTTTTACGCTCATGGTATGGAAAACTTTCCTTTAACGTCGCGAAAGACGCGACCCACTATTGTGTTGGTACTTCTTCACTCGGGGTACTCTCGACCGGAAGCTGGTTCCATGTGGTTGGTACTTTCGATAACGGGACTATGAAGCTGTACGTGAATGGAACGCAGGCCGCATCGACCAATGCGGGATTTACCAGCTTTGCAATGCAGACCGGAACGCCGTTCTATGTTGGGAAATGCGACATCAATCCAACGAACTTTAATGGCAAAATAGATGAGGTTAAAATCTACAACCGGGCGCTTAGCGAAACGGAAGTTGCAAACAAATATACCTATTATTTCGCGCAATAGATGGATAAAACCTGTTGTGGAGATCGCCCCAGATCAGTTTTCACGAGGAACAATCCCGTCATAGAGACAGTTGTGGAAAGATTGTAAACGAAACAAGGCGGGCGATAAGAAATATATGGTTGCCGAATTTACAACCCTCTTGGCATGAAGTAGTCTGATGCCGTTCCGGGGAGTGTTTTGATAAAAAAGTGGAACGAACGTTTTCGCAGAAGTTCAACGCTTCGGAATGTCCGTTTAATTAACAAGACGTTTGATTTACATTTGAGAAAATGCCGATGCTTATCTGCAGCGATAAGGCATTAGGTTTTGAACAAAAGAAGGGTATCTGTCCACAAGAACGAGCAATCTAAAAAATCAAGGACAGTTATCAGAGGATTACGTATGGGGTCAACAATGAACACCGTTGCTTCGAGTGCGGGAAAGAGCATTTAAGTAAACACCCGAGACACCCCGCTGGTATTTATGATGGATGCTGACAATTGTATTTTCCATAAATACTTTGGCGAACGGCTTGCTGCCGAAAATCTGTTGAAAACAATACCTTCGGATATCAAGCGTCTGGAGACTTTTCGGGTGTTATCGGTATTTGGAGGAAAATATACCGGAGAACCGGCGCTGAAGGCTACGCATGTAGACGGGAATATGACAACTGATTTGC
Organism: Kiritimatiellales bacterium; assembly: GCA_041674365.1. Lineage (GTDB taxonomy): Bacteria > Verrucomicrobiota > Kiritimatiellia > Kiritimatiellales > Tichowtungiaceae > Tichowtungia. The sequence continues at coordinate 13,730 of JBAYVX010000006.1, forward strand.
GTTACCGGAGCCATAAACAAATTCAAGTGAGCAGGAACGTTACAGAAACATACATCCTGTTGAAGGATGCAGACTATCTTTTTTATGTAACGCCAATTTATCAGGCATACCATGACGAAGATATCATTACGAACCGGGTGCTGATCAAAAACGAAGAAGGTGCTACAGTAACACTGGAGAATTTTTCATCTTTTGATCTGACCGCAAAGAATTCAGAATTCTGGCTTACCCGGTTTTATGGGAACCGGTCTGCAGAGATGCAGATGGAAAAAGAAAAGATGGACAAGGGCATTCACATTATTGACAGCAAAAAGGGAGATGGAGATGAAGCAAAGGCCGCAGAATATCCTGCTGATAACGAGTGATCAACAGCACTGGAATACAATCGGGAAAAACTTTCCGGAAATTAAAACGCCAAACCTTGATCGTTTGGCGAATCAGGGTTTTCTGGCCCGCCGGGCCTATTGTTCCAATCCAACCTGTACTCCGACCCGGGCGACACTGCTAACCGGTCAGTATGCCAGCCGACATGGGGCATGGTCGCTTGGCACAAAATTGCCGGAAGATGCCCGCACAATTGGCCATCTGCTGGGAGAAGCAGGATACGACACCGCGTTGATCGGCAAAGCGCATTTCCAGCAACTTCGCTCTACGCCGGAGTTCCCGTCGATCGAGTCGCATCCGCTATTGCGCGATCTTAATTACTGGAGGAATTTTCACGGGCCGTGGTATGGGATCGGTCATGTGGAACTGGCGCGTTGCCATGGCGATGAGGCACTTGTTGGACAGCACTATGCCTTATGGATGGAGGAAAAAGGATTCTTCGGATGGAGAGCGCATTTCCAGACTAATTGGGAGGAGTTTGATTATTCTGATGGTCATCCGAATCCTCCGCAAAAACATAAATGGAGCCTGCCGGAAGAATTCCATACCAATGCATGGATTACAGAACGCAGTTTGGAGCGTATTCGGCGGAACAAAGAAGAAGGCAAGCCGTTTTTCCTTTGGGCAAGCTATTTCGATCCACATCCGCCGTATCTGGTTCCGGAACCATGGGCGTCAATGTATGATCCCGCGAAAATCACAGTACCCTGTGTTGTTTCCGGTGAGCATGAAAAAAGTCCATCGCATATTCAGAAAACACAGCAGGAACATCCGGATTTTACGGACCTGCAGGAGAGTTGCCCGTGGAATCACGGTTGCCATTCTCACCTGCATGGCCATGATGCGCTGGCAAAAGACATTGCGGTTTATTACGGCATGATCAGCATGATGGATCATTACATCGGTAAATTACTCGATGGACTTGAATCTGCGGGGCTGGCTGACAATACATTAGTCGTTTTTACTAGTGATCACGGCCACTACTACGGTCATCACGGCCTTACAGCCAAGGGGCCTTTTCACTATGAGGATGGTATTCGGGTTCCGTTTATTGTTCGTTGGCCGGAACGTGTGCCTGCCGGCGTTGAATCTGATAGCCTCCAATCTCTGATTGATGTGCCGGTATCTTTTCTTCGGGTTGCGAATGTCCCTGTGCCGTCGTTTATGCAGGGAATAAATCAGTTGCCGGTTTGGTGTGGGGGAAAAAAGACAGTTCGCAAAAACGTACTCATAGAACATCGTCACCAGCCGACAGCAATTCATATGAAGACGTATGTCGATGACCGCTATAAACTGACCGTGTACTTTGAGCGCGATTATGGTGAATTGTTTGATTTGCAGAATGACCCGCAGGAAATCAAAAATCTTTGGGATGAACCGGCTTCAGAAGCATTGAAATTGGAGCTGACCCGTAAGCTACTCTTTGCTGAGATGGCGGTTGAACCGATGCCTATGCCACGTGTTTCAATCGCCTGATATTTTTCAGCCGGAGAGAATCACGCATCAATGACATCTTATTGATGCCGGATCTGAAAATATTTCGCTGTGTTCATCAAGAATTTCGCCCTGAAGCATTAGAGTTTTTTTGGAAAGTTTGCCGCTGCGAAGAATCTCAATTAATACTTGCGCCATTTGCGAGATAGATCAGTAGAATGGCGTAGTCAATGCCGCCGAATTGCATGGCCTACAGCCCGAGGACATTCTTCATGCTGTAGAGACCGGGCTTTTGCTGAACCACCCAGCTTGCGGCGTTGAGCGCGCCGACGGCGAATGTTTCGCGGCTCGTGGCGCGGTGCGAGAGTTCGATCATTTCGCCGGTTCCGGCCATGAGGACGGTGTGGTCGCCGACAATATCGCCGCCGCGCACGGCGTGGAAGCCGATTTCGTCTTTCGTCCGCGCGCCGGGCATGCCGGTGCGGCCATCGACTTGAGATTTTTTAAGATCGAGGCCCGCGCCGTCGGCGGCGGCCTGTCCGAGCATGAGGGCCGTGCCGCTCGGGGCGTCCTTTTTCTGGTTGTGGTGGCGTTCGATGACTTCAATATCATAACCGCGCACATGCAACGCTTTTGCCGCTTCTTTGACCAGATTGCAAAGCAGATTGACGCCGAGGCTCATATTGCCCGCCATCACGACCGGAACGCTTTTCGCGGCTTCTTTTACAGCGGCCAGCTCTTCGTCGGCCAGCCCGGTCGTGCCGATGACCCATGCGGTTTTCCATTCGGCGACGCGCTCGGCGTTGCCGGCGGTTCCGAAGTGCGAGGTAAAATCAATAATCACATCCGCGCCCGGAGCGACAGCGGCCAGATCGGTCGTCAGCTTAACGCCTGCTTCCTTGGTACCTGCGGCCAGCCCGGCATCCTTTCCAATGTCTGGAACATCCCAAAGGTCGATTGCGCCAGCCAGCTCGAGGCCCGCGACCTTCTGTTCCTGAATGCAGCGGATCAGTGTTTTGCCCATGCGACCCGCCGCGCCTTGAATTATCACTTTTATGCTCATAGTCGTTCTCCGTTGGCAGTTTCTAGCAGAAGCAGGCTGAGCCTGCACCCATTAAAAGTTCCAAGCATTGGAAAACCTTTTACGGCTGATCAGCGTCGTGCTCCGCAGTGGATGCAACAGGTTCCGCCGATAGGGGTTTCCTGCTCGCAGGCGGAGCATTTCACAAATTGGCTGGTTCCGCAGAAAGGACAGCTTTTTGCGCCAGAAGGAAGCTGTTTGTTGCAGGAAATACAGGCACCTTTTGCCAGCCGTTTTTGCATAACTTTCTGTTTGTTGAATACTTTTCGTTGGATGAAGCAGACGAGAAACAGGCCGACTGCAATGGATACAAAAATGACAAAGTAGGACCAAAGCGCCATCAGGCGCAGGGATTCTAGGAGTCTGAAGAGGTTTTTGAAGAAGTGTTTCGGAATAATGTCGATTATCAGCTCAATCACCTTCAGGAGAATCGGTAGTGAGGCGATGACCAGCAGGTGCGAGGCGATCAGGGTTTGAATCGGCTTTTCTTTTTTTACGCTGTGGGTGCTCCACCAGTAGAAAACTCCAAAGATGGGCAGCAGGAACACGAGTTGCCAAAGAAGCTCCTTTAGCGGGAACCAGAACTGGAACCGTTTGTAGTCAGACACGATTTGGTCCCGTGTCGCATCATCAGGAGAAACCGTTTTCCATATTTCCTGAATGCCGGCGTGTGCGTTAATTTGCTGTTCGGCAGATCGGATTTCTCCAGTGAGACGGTCAATTTTCTGTGCATATTGCCGAGCGGTCGTAGAGGTCGCATTGGAATCGGTTTTGGCTGCATTGGCAATGTTTTCTAGCAGTTGTGTGTCGTATGATTTCTTGGCTTTATCGAAAGCGGCTTCGGTGCGGGTGCGCTCTTCGACTGTTTTCTGCCGACTCAGGAACAGGTCGAGCAAGGGCTTATCTTTGGAGAGACCCTTCGCCTGTTCGAAAAACCGGCGCGCCTCCGGATGCATTAACTTAATCCGGCTCTCTTCAAAGGGACTTTCGTAGCGGTAGCAGGCATTGTTGCGGTCGGACAGGATGAACGGTTGAAGTTGGGAAATCCGATTGGCAGACGTCCAGTTCTGGCCGATGAAAATACTGTGCGCGGCGGCGGGCATGTATTCGTTAGCGGTGGTGAGCTGTTGCGTATGCTCATTGAGTCCGTTGAAGACCAGTGTTAACACAAACAGGTCAAGAATAATGATGACAGCCAACGAGAGCTTGTTGAGAGGTTCTTCTTTGCTGACGGAGGTCAGTCTGGTTTTGAGTGAGTTGATTTTCGCTTTTAGCTTTCTCATCGGGAACCTTTCTGCTGGGAGGATTCGTCTTCCTTGATTACGGGAGATGCTTTCACCTCTCCATAAATGTCTTCTTGAAAAGACCGGTGCAGAGCATACCCTGTCTGTTCTGTATCGGCAACGATTCAGACAGAGATTTCTAATAGAGAAAAAAACGGGGCAAAAGGTCCAGGCATTGGAAAATTTTTAAAAAGACTGGCGGTCTGGCGGGAGAACCGGAAAGATGTTCACCCGAATTTGACCCCAACTAATAACTCTGAACTGTTAACCGATTAACCGAGGTCCCCTATGGCTTTTGAAAGCGGCTCCGTCAGTTACCGCATGTTTTATGTTCCCGGCACCGTTCCGGAAACCATCCATGAAAAATTCGCCGATGACGTGCTCGGCTCGATCGACCATCTGCTCGACGAAGAGCTTCACGGCTGGGTCGGCCATCGCCATCTGCTCGATCGCGACATCAACGAAGGCACGGCGTGGCCGTCCGGCTTTCTTCGCCTCACGCTCTGTCAGGCTCAGCGCAAGATACCCTCCTCGCTCCTGCGCGCCGAGTGCCGCATGGAGGAAATGGTCTGGATGCAGGCCGAACACCGCGACTATGTCAACCGCCAGCAAAAGGCCGAAATCAAACAGCAGGTGATTGAAAAACTGTTGCCGACCATGCCGCCTCAGCTCAAAGGCATCGACTTTTGCTACGACCCGGAAGTCAAAATGCTCTATGCTTCCGCGCTCTCCGATGCGCAACTTGACGCCTTTCAGCTCAACTTCACCAAAACCAGCGAAGCCAAGCTCGTTCCTGTTGATCCGGTTTCTGCCGCGTGGAAAGAGGCCAAGTGCCGCGCCGACCAGTGGCCGCGCTGGAGCTTCGCCGCCGAGCAGTGGGCAGACACCGCTCCCGGCCGCGAATTCCTGATGTGGCTTTGGTTTATGTCCGAAGCCAAAGGCGGCGAAGTCGCTCTCCCCGACGGCGGAACCTTCGCCGTCATGGTCGAAGGCCCGTTATTGTTTGACCAGGAAGAGCAGGGTGAAACCGCCATCCGCAAAGGCGAACCGATGGTCAGCGCCGAAACCCGCGCCGCGCTGCTCAGCGGAAAAAAACTGCGCCGCGCCAAACTCACACTCGCACGCGGCGGCGAAGAAGTTTGGACCTGCACGCTCGACGCCGACACCTTTGTTGTCCGCAGTCTCAAGCTGCCGAAAACCGAAGCCATTGACGCTGCGGGTCGTTTTCAGGAACGGATGGAAATGATCGACACCTTCCAGCAGGCATTCTTAGGACTCTACAGCACCTTCTGCAAACTGCGCGACGACGAGAAAGCCTGCAAAGCGCTTGGCGACGAAATGAAAGCCTGGATGGCCGCGCGTCCCTCCCGCAAACTCGTCGAATAGAAAGTTTTGACAGGATAACGGGATCGGCAGGATTGCTGGTGGAACGGGATCTCCGGGCACGTTCAGCTAAGAGATGGAAAACTCTATGCGACAGAATTTTCGGCAAAGTCTCTTTTTTAGGCAAAATGATGGTGCATATATCGTATTACGATATATGGGCGGTTCGAACCGTCGGCATAAGAGGACGGAATTTCAGACGCAAAAAAGCG